>DALZBD010000264.1:0-6046 GCA_031977515.1 Bacteroides sp.
CTTCTGTCTGAAAATATCAATTGATCCGGAATGCAAGCTCCGGTTGTTCATTCAGATAATTGATCAACTCCTTATCCACCGAGAGTTTTACCGGACGCGACATCAGATCCACCTTCATGTTCTGTTCGTCGTCCAGTACCTCAAAATAAAGTTCGGCATTGCCCGGAGATTTTTTCGTCAATTCCGATAGTTCCGTCACCGTAGCCGCATTCAGGAAAGAAAGCGGCAGGGAAATAGTGATCTTCTCGATCAGTTTTTCTTTCACGTCCGGCAATAATTCCATGGAAGTGACCTTTATCTCCAGTTCATCCGGCCGCCACTGCTTGCCCTGGCAACGTGCCCGCATGAACAGGAAAGTTCCTTCATTCAGATACCCCTGGAATACCACCCAGTCATTGCCAAAGAAAGCCAGTTCGGCAGAACCCGAATAATCCTCCAGTTTCGCAATACCATATGGATTGCCAGTCTTTCCTACTCCCCGGCGCACAGCTGTCACAATTCCACCCATCGTGATCTCCCGGCCGGCCAGAGCATTTTTGTCGTCCAACTCCGCCATGCGTGTATTACATACGTGCTGCAAGACCACAGCATAGTCGTCCAACGGGTGAGCCGACAAATAGATCCCTACCAGTTCGCGTTCCTTATTCAGGCGCTCCAGATCGGGCCAGCGTCCGGCAGGAAGGATCTCAGGAGTAGCAATGTCCACTACGTTGTCTCCACCAAACAATGAATTTTGTGCGGCAGCCTGATCTGCCTGATAGCGGTTTCCATACCGCATCAGGATCTCGATAAACATCTCGTTTTTGGCATTCACAGCAAAGAACTGCTCCCTTTGAATACCCGGAAAGCTGTCAAAGCCTCCGGCCAATGCCAGACACTCCACATTCTTCTTGTTGCAGGCATTCAGGTTGACACGCTGTATAAAATCAAATATATCTTTAAAAGGTCCATTGGCAGTACGTTCTTCCACAATACTCTGTACCGCAGACTCACCCACACCTTTGATGGCCCCCAATCCGAAACGTATATTACCCTGAGAGTTCACTGTAAACTTCATGTTACTCTCATTCACATCCGGCCCCAATACCAGAATACCCATGGATTTACACTCATCCATGAATTTCGTGATTTCCGTGATGTTAGAAATATTACGGCTCAGTACCGCAGCCATATACTCGGAAGGATAGTGCGCTTTCAGGTAAGCAGTCTGATAAGCGATCCAGGAATAACAGGTAGCATGCGATTTGTTGAAAGCATACGAAGCAAACTTCTCCCAGTCGGTCCATATCTTTTCGAGCTTCTTCGGATCATGTCCGTTTGCCTTCCCGCCGTTGATGAACTTGGGCTTCATCTGATCCAGCTTGTCACGCAGTTTCTTACCCATCGCCTTACGCAAGGCATCCGACTCACCGCGGGTAAAGTTACCCAACAAGCGCGACAAGAGCATGACCTGCTCCTGATACACCGTGATCCCATAGGTGTCCTTCAGATACTGCTCCATGACTGGTATATCGTACTCAATCGGCTTACGGCCGTGCTTACGATCGACAAAGTCCGGAATGTAATCCATCGGACCCGGCCGATAGAGGGCATTCATGGCAATAAGATCTTCAAAGGTAGTAGGCTGCAACTCCCTGAGGTATTTCTGCATACCCGCGGACTCAAACTGGAAGGTACCTATCGTTTTTCCCTCACTATAGAGTTTGTAAGTCTCCGGATCATTGATATCGATCTTCTCTATATCAATCTTCTCCCCTCTGCTCAACCGTACATTCTCCACCGCCTCTTTAATGATCGAAAGAGTCTTGAGCCCCAGGAAGTCCATCTTGATCAGCCCGGTCTCCTCGATCACCGATCCTTCGTACTGGGTCACCAGCATCTTCTCTCCGGTCTCCTTATCATCGGCCGTACTCACCGGTACCCAGTCCGTGATATCGTCACGGCAGATAATTGTACCACAGGCATGTACACCGGTATTACGCACATTGCCCTCCAGCATACGGGCGTATTTGATCGTATCGCGCAACAACGGATCTGATGATACCTCCGCCGCCTGCAACTCCGGCACAAAATCTATCGCATTGGTCAGGTTGATTTTCTTATCGGGAATACGATCGGGTATCAGCTTGGTCAGTCTGTCCGACTCGGACAAAGGCAATTTCTGTACACGTGCCACGTCCTTGATCGCCGACTTTGTGGCCATGGTACCATACGTAATGATATGAGCCACTTTTTCATGCCCATACTTCTGTGTCACCCACCGCAGGACTTCCCCGCGACCGTCGTCGTCGAAATCCACATCAATATCAGGAAGAGAGATACGGTCCGGATTCAGGAAACGCTCAAACAGCAGGTCATACTGTATGGGGTCTATCTGAGTGATGCCCAGACAGTAGGCCACCGCAGATCCGGCTGCCGAGCCACGTCCCGGTCCTACAGACACCCCCAACTCGTTACGGGCAGCAGCAATAAAGTCCTGCACAATAAGGAAGTATCCGGGAAAACCCATCGTCTTCATGATATACAACTCAAAATTGAGTCGTTCCTTCACTTCGTCACTAAAAGGATAGTCATAGAAATCCTTCGCTCTGTCGTATGTCAATTTCGCCAGATAATCCGCTTCCAGCTTGATGCGGTAGAGTTTGTCATACCCTCCCAGCGCTTTGATCTTTTTCTGTCCTTCCTCTTCACTGACAACGACATTGCCATTTTCATCCCGGGTAAACTCATCGTAAAGATCCTGTTCTGTATATTTCTGCCTGTATTCCTCTTCCGTTCCAAACTCTTTAGGAATGGCGAAAGTAGGCATGATAGGAGCATTGTCTATAGAATAGTATTCTACCTTATCCAGGATCTCTATCGTATTGGAAAGTGCTTCGGGAATGTGTCCGAAGAGTTCATTCATCTCTTCCCGGGTCTTCATCCACTCCTGCTTGGTATAGAGCATACGGTTCGGATCGTCCAGATCACGCCCGGTACTCAGACAGATCAGGCGGTCGTGCGCCTCGGCATGTTCTTCGTTCACAAAGTGCACGTCGTTGGAACAGATCAGCTTGACACCGAATTTCTTCGAATATTCGATCAGGTGCTTATTGGCATTCACCTGTAACGGATATGCTTCTGTATTGGCCCGAGCCACAGTAGGCTTGTGCAGCTGTAGTTCCAGGTAATAATCCTCACCAAACATATTCTTATACCACCGGATAGCCTCTTCCGCTTCCTCAAACTTCTCCTCATTGATCCTCTTCGGGATCTCACCTCCCAGACAGGCTGAGCAGATGATAAGTCCCTCTTTGTATTTTTCCAGTTCGGTACGGTCGGTACGGGGACGCATATAGAAACCGTGTGTCCATGACTTGGACACCAGTTTGATCAGGTTGTGGTAGCCTTTCTTGTTCTTGGCCAGCACGATCAGGTGATAGCCACTCTGATCGGGCTTACCCTCTTTTTTGTCCATAGAGCGGCGCGCCACATACATTTCACAGCCGATGATCGGCTTAAACAGACGTCCTTCCGCCTCTTTGAGCAAACGCTGACATTCGACGATCTCCTCCTCTTTACCTCCGGAAGCAGCCTGTTCCTTTTCAAGAGCAGACAGTTGTTTTTTAATATCTTTGATCTCCGAATTGACACCGCTGTTCTTTTTCTTCACATAATTAAAAAACTCCTTGACACCGAACATATTTCCATGGTCGGTGATAGCGATGCCTTTCATGCCATTCTTCATGGCTTTGTCTACCAAAGCACTCACACTGGCCTGTCCGTCCAGAAGAGAATATTGTGTATGTACGTGCAAATGAACAAAATCCTGCATAATCAGTTGTAATAAAGGGTGATAATGATTGAATATCCGGCTACCGGTACAGCCTGTTCACACTGCGGTCTGTTTTCGGTATTGCCAGGGAGCGGATGCAAGGTAGAAGAGCCGTCTCACACCGGCAAAGTTACGCATCAAAATGTTATCCGCAAAACTCTTTTCTCCCATAATCAGAGCCTATTTAAAATTTTCACAAAAATTTAAATTCAGGTTTTTTTTGTTATTTATCCGGGCTTCTCTTTGCCTCATTTTTCTGTTTTCCCACCTCAAACAGTCTGCAACCGACTGCACGGGCCGTTGCGTATCGACAAAAAAACAGAAATATGGAACCAAAAACATACCTAAATAAAGACAGGAACGAAATTTAAACAGGTTCTTACTTGGATGATTTTTAAATTAAGTATATTTTTGCACATAATTCTATATTCACATATACATGCGCCGACTGAAGAAATTAAAAAAGATAAGAATCCACCACGAAGGGACACAACTACTCATTGCGAGTTTCCTGTTGCTTGCAGTTATCAATGTCCTGCTCTATGTGGGTATAGAAAATAAAATTCCTTTTTATCTTGTATTTCTGACCAGTGTGATTGTCTACTTGCTGATGGTGAATTTTTTCCGCTGTCCAATCCGCTATTTCGAAGACGATACCGAGAAGGTAGTGGTGGCCCCGGCAGACGGTAAGGTGGTAGTGATCGAAGAGGTAGACGAGCACGAGTACTTTCACGACCGTCGCCTGATGATCTCTATCTTCATGAGCCCGCTGAACGTACATGCCAACTGGTATCCGGTAGACGGAGTAGTGAAAAAGGTAGATCACCACAACGGACGCTTCATGAATGCATGGCTACCCAAAGCAAGTACGGAGAACGAACGTTCGATGATTGTGATCGAAACCCCGGAAGGAGTGGAAGTCATGGCACGTCAGATAGCTGGAGCCATGGCACGCCGGATCGTGACCTATGCGCAGAAAGACGAAGAATGCTACATCGACGAGCACATGGGCTTCATCAAATTCGGTTCCCGCGTAGATGTATACCTGCCACTGGGCACGGAGGTATGTGTGACGATGGACCAGAAAACCACAGGCAACCAAACTGTCATTGCCCATTTAAAATAACATACTTTATGGCCAATTCTATTACCCGCCATATTCCCAATACTGTTACTTGTCTCAACCTGTTCTCCGGATGTATCGCCTGTGTGATGGCATTTCAGGGCAACTACCTGTGGGCACTTGGCCTGATAGTGCTCTCAGCTGTGTTCGACTTCTTTGACGGACTGCTTGCCCGTATACTCAACGCTCCTTCGGCCATAGGTAAAGAACTGGACTCTCTGGCAGATGACATCAGTTTCGGAATGGCACCGGCACTTATCGTATTCTCATTTCTCAAAGAGCCTGCACTCTCCTATCCGGCTTTCCTGGAAGGTATGCGGGAGTATATCCCTTATCTGGCATTCATCATTGCCGTTTTCTCCGCGCTGCGTCTGGCCAAATTCAATGTAGATGTAAGACAAACCTCTTCTTTCGTCGGACTCCCCACCCCGGCCAACGCCCTGTTCTGGGCATCTCTTATTACCGGAGCACATGAACTGCTGCTGCAACATGTGAATGTTGTGGTGATACTATTGCTGATCTTTTTCTTTTCCTGGATACTGGTGGCAGAGATCCCCATGTTTGCACTCAAGTTCAAAAACCTATCGTGGAAAGATAATAAAATCAGTTTTATATTCTTAATTGTTTGTATTCCTCTGCTTATATTTTTCTATATTAGCGGACTGGCCGCTGTAGTGGTCTGGTATATTCTTTTGTCACTCCTGACCGGGAAAAAGAAGAAGTAAACTTTTGGCATACTTGTTGTAAGTGTAGTATCAGGGAGTTTGCTTTTCTGTATGGGTCCACAGGCTTTACACCCTGAGGCAGACAAAAGATCTCCACATACAATCATTAAAAACAGTATTCAAATGATATTCAAATTATTCGGTTTCCTCTTTGTATTCCTGATCGCCATTCTACTCATCGGCCTCTCTATTATAGGTACAGTGATCCGAAGAATACTCGGAATGGGTGGAAAAACCCCGGGTAATACCCGTACGTCCGGAAGCCAACAGACATCACGGCAGGAAACATTCCGCCAGAAAGAGGCTCAACAGCCCCCTAAGAAAAAAGTATTCGACGATGACGAAGGGGAATATGTCGAGTTTGAAGAGGTCAGGGAAGAGAAG
>DALZBD010000265.1:0-6039 GCA_031977515.1 Bacteroides sp.
CGTCAATCACCGAAAAAGGCAATGTGATCACCGCATCTACCAGAGCCTTCATTCCTGTGTCGTCAAATTCCGGATCAAATCCTCCCACTACATACAGGTTTCCTCTCAACGTATCGTGCTCGATAGTGCCTTTATACCACACCTCTGTACGAAAAGGGTCATTGGAATCTTCCCGGGAAATAGCGGCTACCGTAGTCAATAACTTCATGGTCGAGGCCGGACGACACAGTTTCTCTCCGCGATAGTTATATACAGGCTTTTGAGCAGTGAGGTCATATACGGATATTCCTACTGCCGAATAGTTGTCCAGTTTTTCCTCGATCAGGGCTTGTATTTTCTCTTCCATCCCTGCGGATTGTGCCCAAAGTATGGGCATAAGTCCTGACAACAACACCAGCAAGCAAATCTTTTTCTTTATCATATGTTTTGTGTGTTTCTTTTTGTTCCGGTTCAGTTTGTATGATGAGTAAATTTCAATCGTAATTGTCTTCGTCGACCGTCGGTTCGTAAATCATTCCATCGTAAATTGACTGATTGCTTCTTTGAATATCTCTCCGACTGTAGGATGGGCTACCACCATTCTGTGCCAGGCATCAGCTGTGAGTTTCATCTCTATTGCCATTCCTGCCTGAGCAATGATCTCGGAAGCGGGATTGCCCAATACATGCGCTCCCAGGATAACGCCCTCCGGGCTGAAGATCAGTTTACAGACACCGTTTACCCCTTCATTTTCAGCTACAAAACGGCCGGAATAACTCATGGGCAACTTCACCACACGATACTCCTCGCCTTCGGCCTGTAACATCTCTTCGGTAGCTCCTACTCCGGCAAACTCCGGGTTGGTATATACGACTCCCGGAATGGCACGGTAACTCATACAATCCTGTTTGCCCAGAATGGTATGTACAGCCACTTCTGCTTCGCGCACTGCTGTATGTGCCAATAGGGATCGACCGTTCATATCTCCACAGACATATACATGAGGTTGCGAGCTAAGCATGGTAGCATCTACCCGGATCTGTCCTCTTTGCGTGGTAGCCAGTTCGAAAAGCTCTGCTCCCAGTCCACGGGTCACCGGGACACGGCCTGCACTCACCAGCAAACGATCGGCTTCGAGAACAATATCCCCTTCAGGTCCGGAAACTTCCATGCGTATTCCTCCCTCTTTGTTGGTGGCAGATACTGCAGTGGCACGTGTCTGCAACAGGAAGTTAACCCCTCGTTTGGCATATTCCTGACGCAGCAGACCGGAAAGTTCCCGATCCATTCCTCCCAGGATCTCATCGAACATCTCTACAACAGTTACCTGTACACCGAGAGCATTGAAGTAGGCAGCGAATTCCATTCCGATCACTCCTCCACCGAGTACAACGATGGAAGCAGGCAGACTTTTCGCATCCAGTGCCTCGCGGTGTGTCCAATAAGGGATATGACCCAACCCCTCTACAGGAGGAATAAACGGCTCCGAACCGCAGCAAAGGATCAGGTTTTCGAAAGTATATTCTTCTCCGTTGCAGGAAATGGTATGCATATCTGTAACGGATGCTTCACCGTTTACCATCTCCACTCCGCAGGCATTCAGTCGGGCTTTGATGCCCAGTACCAGCTTGCGTACGACTTTGGCTTTACGGGAAATGATCTTCGGCAGATCAAAAGAGACCTCCTGCGTAGTGATGCCGTATTTGGAGGCATGACGAGCGGAGTCGTAAGTTTTGGCTGCATACAGCAATGTTTTAGTTGGTATACAGCCTTCGTTGAGACATACGCCCCCGAGGTTGTTTTTCTCAAACAACACGACAGACAATCCGCCTTTGGCAGCAGCTTCCGCTGCGGTATACCCTGCGGGACCTCCGCCAATAATAGCCAATTGATAATTCATAGACATAGGATAATCAGGTTTATTTATTTATTCATTCGTTTTTTTTATACAGGTGAGTAGTTCCTCTTCTTTGACAGGAATCAGAGAAAGATGGGAACCGTCTTTACATTCTATCCAGACATACCTGACCAGCGAAAACCGACCCAAAGTAAGTTTACGAACAGTAGTGATGTGCTTGATATCTTCCAGGGCAATCTCTTTGTTGCGACGAAAACGCCCGGAATGAATCCGCAACCGGTTGTCTTTTGTCACTGTATAGGTAGTATGAATGATCTGCTCGATCAGAACAACCAACAGCAACATCAGCACAACGGCTATCCCTATGGAGCGTATCCAGAGGAAATAACCGGTATTGAAAGTTAGCAGGATAAGCAACAAAAACTGATACCAGGCTGTACGTGCATGAAAAATACGGTCCATCGTATTGATTTTGGTGGCAAGTTAGCAATTTTATGAATGATTGCCAATCAATCAGCCTGTTTAAATTTTGGATCATGCCGACTACTGGTTTTACATAACAGATATTTTAGGTTAGTTGTCTGTTAGTTTGCTCTTATTTTTCGGTTTCATTGCCTTTTTTGAGACGCAAAGTATTGCGTCTCTACAAGTAAATCATCTACAAATAAGAATACATAATCGGTGGAAAGATACTTGTACTTTGCGTATAAAGAATTAAAGGTACAAGCAAAATTTAAACATACTCCGGGCAAAATGAAAAACTTATTTTGTAGTTTTGTATTCTGAATTATCCGCCGGACAGAGGAAAAAACGGGCTTCTGATGTTGTCCTACCGCTTCCGATGTGGAGTAACCAATACGAAAAGATATGGTGAAAAAATTTGATTTTCTGGTCATTGGTTCTGGCATTGCCGGCATGAGCTTTGCCCTGAAAGTGGCCCGGCGGGGCAGTGTGGCATTAGTATGCAAGACAACTCTTGAAGAGGCCAATACCTTCTACGCTCAGGGTGGAGTGGCTTCTGTGACCAATACACTGGTCGACAATTTCGAGAAACACATTGAAGATACGATGGTTGCGGGTGACTGGCTGAGTGATCGTGAAGCCGTAGAAAAAGTGGTACGCGAAGCTCCCGGCCAGATCGAGGAACTGATCAGTTGGGGAGTAGACTTCGACAAGAACGAAGAAGGTGAATTTGACCTGCACCGGGAAGGTGGACATTCGGAGTTCCGCATCCTGCATCACAAAGACAATACCGGGGCGGAGATCCAGGAGAGTCTGATCCGTGCGATCCGCAAACATCCCGCCATCACCGTACTGGAGAATCATTTCGCCATAGAGATACTTACGCAGCACCATCTGGGAGAGATCGTTACCCGGCAGACTCCGGATATCGCATGTTACGGAGCCTATATCCTGGATTTGCATTCGGGAAAAGTGGATACGTATCTTTCCAAAGTGACCCTGATGGCTACGGGAGGAGTAGGTGCTGTCTATCAAACCACTACCAATCCATTGGTAGCCACAGGCGATGGCATTGCCATGGTATACCGGGCCAAAGGAACAGTCAAAGATATGGAATTCGTACAATTCCACCCTACGGCACTCTACAATCCGGGAGATCGTCCCAGCTTCCTGATCACCGAGGCCATGCGCGGATACGGAGGTATACTACGCACACAGGACGGTCAAGAGTTTATGCAGAAGTACGACCCGCGCCTGTCACTGGCTCCCCGCGATATTGTGGCACGTGCCATCGACAATGAAATGAAAAACAGGGGAGACGATTTTGTATACCTCGATGTCACTCACAAAGATCCGGAAGAGACCCGGAATCATTTCCCCAATATATACGAAAAATGCCTCAGCCTGGGAATAGACATTACCCGGGAATATATTCCGGTAGCTCCGGCTGCACATTACCTGTGTGGAGGGATATGGGTGGATTCGGATGCACATTCTTCCATCAACCGTCTCTATGCCATCGGTGAATGCGCCTGCACAGGGTTGCACGGAGGCAATCGCCTGGCGTCTAACTCACTGATCGAAGCAGTAGTATATGCTGATGCCGCAGCCAGACACTCTGTAGATACCCTGCAGCAGTATACGTACAATGAAAATATACCGGAATGGAACGACGCGGGAACACGGTCGCCGGAAGAAATGGTACTCATCACTCAGAGTATGAAAGAGGTAAACCAGATCATGAGTGCGTATGTAGGGATTGTACGAAGTGACCTGCGACTGAAACGTGCCTGGGACAGATTGGATATTTTGTACGCAGAAACAGAAAGTCTGTTCAAACGCAGTTTTGCCTCTAAGGAGATATGCGAACTTCGGAATGTGATCAATGTGGGTTACCTGATCATGCGTCAGGCCATCGAACGGAAAGAGAGCCGGGGATTGCATTACACCATTGACTATCCACCTGCTAAATAGGAATAAAAAGAAAAAATTTCCTTTTTGTCTTGTTATAAATAAGCCGCATATCCGGCAGTTGGGATATGCGGCTTATCTTTTTATCTGAGTGATCAATTGACAAACCTGTTGTAAGAATTGATCGTGAGGTTATAGGAGCGCGTCATCTCATCGTAAGATCTTTTATTGAACTTATTTTCACGTCTGGCTTTACGGATAGTTCCCATAAAACCCTCCACATCATCCAGAAATTTGCCGTAACGGGTAACCTGAGTACCGTAATTAGCTACCGGCTCCAGCGCACGGGCTTTCTTTACAGTCTCTTCCAGAGAGGCATATTCTTTATCCAGTTGTTCTACATCTACCGGATCCTGTGCACAGGTCTCGGCCAACTCCTCCATGGTACCAAATATCTGTTTGGAAAGAAGGATATAGTCTTTCAGCGGATTATCTGCCAGATTCATGGCTTCCGCAGCATCTGCCAACGGAGAAAGGAGAGAATATATGATCTGTTTGGTAGCTTCCATTCCTTCCGATAATTTCTGGTTCTCTGCCAGAAGTTCGTTTCCTTTGGCCCAATTGTCGTCTTTATAATCTTCGGCTTTTATATAAGCTTTATAGGCATCGTAATTTTCGAAGAATTTCTTACCCGACTCCATGTAAGATTTAAAGCCTTCTTCCAAGGTTTCACGTGTCTGGCTGGTAAAACAATCGCCCGGTTGCATCACCTTCTTGGACTCCCGGCCATTTATATTTTTCGGTATGATCGGAGCATGCGTAGTACGGCTAAGCTTACGGTTGGCCATATATTTCAAAACCTTCTCCCGGTAATCTTCTTTGTATTCTTTTTTAAAAACTGCCAGGGACGCATTGTAATATTGAATGATCTCATTGGCTTTTTCGGTAGTCATTTTACCGGAAACTTCTTTCACTTTATTCTCTTTACACGTATCATCAGTATTCTCCCGGGTTGTACTTCCACTGCCTCCTCCGCAAGAACTGACTGTACATACAACAGCCATAGCAAACAGGCTCCAGATCTTTTTCATAAAACGAACAATTTTAATAGTTATGATTTATATAATACATATTTGACAAGCAAAAATACCGGATATTCCGGATATATCTCGCGCAAATATAGATACAACTTTTTTAATAAAAGCATTCTTATCAACAAATATATATTCTTTTCCGGATCGTTTGCCTGATGCTTCAGATACAGATACAGATAAAAACCATACCCATGAATTGCTTCCAGAAGTTGCAAACCTATTAAATTTTTGTATTTTAATTCTTATGATATGCATTCGCTGTTGAGTACCGGCATATTCTTCTTCCATACAACATAAATTTTCAATAATAATTTCAAATATCTCAAAATTTATATCTTTGTGGTCTCGTTTTTGAGAAATGCAAATGGTATAACTAAACTTTCTGTCACCTATCCGATAAATTAATCTCCGGATAGTTTGTAAGGGCTTTATTATTATTGTATTGAAAAAATCAATAAAATGACGTGGGATAAGTCTACTTCTGTATAGACTTACCTGAACCATTATTAAAGAAAAAATTCACAAACAGACTTTAAAACACACCATTCATACTATATTTAATTAAAAACCTAATCATTTATGAAAAATGATAAATTACAAAGCTCAGAGCGAAAGGAGAGAATGAATTCCCATGACATTGCTGATATTCAGATGAAAACCGAATTAAAGCCCATCAGCCCTATTCTTCTTACCCAACTACGCAACGGAGATCATGCAGCTTTCCAGAGCGTCTAC
>DALZBD010000266.1:0-6034 GCA_031977515.1 Bacteroides sp.
AACCTAAACTGTATAGAATATGCCAGCAAAAAGCGAAAAGCAAAGAAAGTTGATGGGTGCGGCTCTCGCCTACAAAAGAGGGGAGAGCGATACCAGTAGCGAAGAGATCCGTAAGGTAGCCAATAGCATGTCTGAAAAAGATCTGGAAGATTTTGCTTCCAAGCCGAAGTCGGAGAAGAAGAGACGCTGATTTTTTTTGCATTGTGAATATATATCCCGGGATGAACTGCTTTGAATGGTTCGTTCCGGGGTATGTTTTATAGTATAAGAGCCTGTTTTTAGGTTAAGATCCTTCTTTTTTGGATGTAAATGTGGAGATGCAAATGTGGAGACGCAAAGTATTGCGTCTCTACAAGTGAATAAACTCAGATCAGAACATGACCCCGAACGAAAAACTCAGCACATTTTCCCGCCGACGCAGCATGATGGTACTGATCTCCTTCTCACCCTCTACAGTGATATTCTCATAAGTCACCCGTCTGGATATATTACGCAATCCCTGTTCGTAGCGGAAATCAAAGAAAATATTGGAAATATTCACAGCTACCCCCACTGTAGCACTGATATTGAAGGGGTAGAGTTTTTCTTCAATCTCCTGCTGGTCGAAGTTGGAGAATTGGATCCTGCTTCTCTTGTTCCAGTAATATTTCAATTCCGGTCCCAGGAAGAAGGCCATCCCATAAGGCCCTTGTTTGATGAAGTTATACCCATACAATACAGGAAGCTTCATCGTATGCAGGGTAGAATTGACAGACACATAATCCGGTTCGATATCCGGGTGTTGGGAGCCCAATTTGTCAAAAGTGATCTCACATTTGTTTATATTGTACGACAATTCGGGTTGTATAAAATGCTTTTGCATATTCATACGCATAAAGACGGAAGCGAAAACCCCGATCTTGTAGTTGGTCTGTATTTCGTCTATCGTCACATCCCTGATCTTGAAATCCGAAACGAGGTACATCGAAGAGTTGAATCCTCCTTTTAGTCCCCAGTTGACTGGTTTCGTGTACACATCAGAGCGATCTTTTTTGTCGGCTATTGCCAGATCGACAAAACTTTGTCCCTGCGCACCGGGTAAAAGTCCTGCAAAAAACAATATGAAAAACAGTGTTCGCTTCATTTCTTTTTCTTCGTTTTGTCTTTGGCCACCGACCAGCCGAATTTCCCGATCTTCTTCCCAAGACCGTAGTAGTTGCCATGCAGATACACCAGCGGGTTTGCTTCGGCCAGTTCCAGTTTTCCGGTCTCTTCGTTCAGGTGCCGGTCATCGGCCCGTACGTTCACCACATCCGCGATAAACATATCGTGAGAGCCCAGGGAGACGATCTCCTTCACCCGGCACTCGATGCAGAGGGGAGACTCTTCGATCAGGGGGGCACTCACCAGGGTAGCCTTGCCCGGAGTGAGCTTCATCTCCTCAAATTTCCTGTAATCCTTTCCCGAACGTACGCCGCACCAGTCCGTGGCAAACGCCATATCCTCTGTAGTCAGATTGAGTACAAACTCCATGTTGCGCTTCAGTATATCGTACGAGTGACGTTCGGGACGTACCGAGATATAGCACATAGGCGGATTGGTACAAATGGTACCTGTCCATGCTACAGTGAGAATGTTATATTCTTCTTCCGTACTGCCGCAGCTCACTAATATGGCCGGTAGCGGATAGATCAGGGTACCTGGTTTCCAGTCTTGCTTCATTCTTCTTTGTATGACTTACAGGATAGTGACCTCTTCTTTGCGCTGTTCTTTCTCGCAATAGTGACATTTGAGTATGCAATTCTCTTTATCCGTTACATGAAACAGCGTCTTCATGGGCTCATTGTTGGTGATGCAGTTGGGGTTGGCACATTTCACGATCCCTTTCAGTTCGTCCGGCAGGCGCACTTCCTTCTTTTCCACTACCTGGTAGTCGCGGATGATATTCAGCTTTATGTGTGGAGCGGCTACCGAAATACGGTTGATCTCTTCGTCGCAGAAGAATTTATCTGCTATTTTTATGATGCCTTTTTTGCCCAGTTTCTTACTCTCCAGGTTGTAGCCGATGGTGATGTTGTTGTCCATGCGATCCAGACGCAGGAGGGAGACTACGGTAAACAGTTGTTCGGAAGGGATATGGTCGATCACCGTTCCATCTTTCAGTGCGGCTACCTGCAGAGCCTTATTATTTGTATTCATGATTTTCTGCTTGATCAGGAGTGAAACTTTACATTATATCTTCCATCGTGAGTCCCAGGACATCGCACAGAATGGCCTGGCGTGCATACAATCCGTTCTGAGCCTGCTGGAAGTAGTAGGCTTTGGGGCTGTCGTCTACGTCGTATGCGATCTCATTCACCCGGGGCAGCGGATGCAGGATGCGGAGGTTGGGACGACTGCCTTCCAGCATCTTCTTTCTGAGGATATATACATTTTTCACCCGTTCGTATTCCATCAGGTCTGTAAAACGTTCCCGTTGTACGCGTGTCATATAAAGGATATCCGCGTCCGCGATGATCTCTTCCGTGAAATCCGTATGCTCTACATAGTTTATCCCATGTTGCAGACAATACAATTTATACTCTTCCGGCATTTTCAGCTCTTCCGGGGCAATGAAATGGAATGTCGGGTTGAAGTGACGCATTGCCATCAGCAGCGAATGTACAGTGCGGCCGTATTTCAGGTCGCCTACCAGGAAAATATTCAGATTTTCCAGTGTACCCTGTGTTTTATAAATAGAGTAGAGATCGAGCATAGTCTGCGAAGGGTGCTGATTGGCCCCATCTCCGGCATTTACAATAGGTACCGGTGCCACTTCACTGGCAAAACGCGCGGCTCCTTCGAGGTAGTGACGCATGACAATGACATCTGCATAGCTGCTGACCATCAGTATGGTATCTTTCAGGGTCTCCCCTTTGGAAGAACTGGTCGCCTTGGGGTCGGAAAAGCCGATCACCCGTGCTCCCAGCCGGTTGGCCGCGGTTTCAAAACTGAGGCGTGTACGGGTAGATGGTTCAAAAAAGAGAGTAGCAATTACTTTTTCATCAAGCAGCTTGCTGTTGGGATTCGCTTCAAAATGCTGCGCCATCCCGATCATGTAGAGGATCTTTTCTTTGGAGTAGTCGGTAATGGAGACTAAGCTTTTGTTTTCCATACTGTTATGTCTTATTGAATTAGCATATCATACGGAGCGTAAAGGTAGGAATAAAAACGGTTATTCACAATATCCGCCACAGAAGTTTGGAAGGAAAAAATGTAAGAGTGTTTTCAGACAGAAGAACAAAAGAACATATTTTTATTTTATGGCTTATTTATAGGGTCTTAAATTTCTCTGATAAAAATATATGTTCTTTTGTTCTTCTGTCCTATTTTTAAGAGTTCGGCATTTAATCTGTCGGTTCGCATACGGTTAAATATAAAAGATAAAAGCGAATAGACTTTTAAATAGGTTGTGAATAATAAAGTTTTATCTTATTTTTGCATTCCTGAAGAAGTATAACCTGAAAAAAGAGGTGAATGAATGGTTATCTGCCATCAAAAATCGGATCTGCTTTCAAACAACCGGGCTTTTTAACCGTTTTATGTAGAACCTCATCTTTCAATTAAAGAATACAATGATAAAAAAGATAGTAACAGGATTGTGGATTCTTTTCGCCCTGGCCGTTCTGGGGAATGTGCTTTTCTTTACAGCTATTTCACACGGATGGATCGGATATATGCCTCCTGTGGAGGAGTTGGAAAACCCCAATTATAAATTTGCAACGGAGATATACTCGGAAGACGGAAAGGTATTGGGTACCTGGTCTCTGAGTAAGGAAAACCGTGTCTATGCCAGCTACGATGAGCTTTCTCCTTATCTGGTAGAGGCGCTGATTGCCACGGAAGATGTCCGATATATCAATCATTCCGGGATCGATGCCAAAGCTCTGGCACGCGCGATTATCAAAAGCGGATTGTTGCGCCAGAGCAATGCGGGAGGAGGGAGTACCATCAGTCAGCAGCTTTCCAAACAGCTCTATTCGCCTCCTGCAAGCAATATCGTGGAACGTGCTTTGCAGAAACCGATCGAGTGGGTGATGGCAGTGAAGCTGGAGCGCTATTATACGAAAGAGGAGATCATTGCCATGTATTTCAATAAGTTTGACTTTCTCAATAATGCGGTAGGTATCAAGACTGCCGCGCATACTTATTTCGGTAAAGATCCTCATGAACTGAATATACAGGAGTCGGCTACGCTGGTAGGAATGTGTAAGAATCCTTCTTATTACAACCCGCGTCGTTTCAACGAACGCACCAGAGGACGCCGCAACGTCGTATTTGATCAGATGTACAAAGGAGAATACATCAATCTGGCTCAAAGGGATTCGCTCAGCAAGCTTCCTTTGGAACTCAACTTCAACCGGGTAGACCACAAAGAAGGGATGGCACCCTACCTGCGTGAATACCTGCGTCTCATCATGACAGCCGACGAGCCGGTCAGGAGTGATTACCGCGGCTGGCAGGCACAGAAATTTTACGAAGACTCCATTGCCTGGATCAACGATCCTTTGTATGGCTGGTGCAGCAAGAATAAGAAGAAAGACGGCACCAATTACAATATTTATACCGATGGTCTGAAGGTGTATACCACCATCAACTCCCACATGCAGCAATATGCAGAGGAGGCGGTGGAAGAGCACATCGGGCACGATATTCAGGAGAAATTCTTCAAGGAAAAAATCGGTCGCAAACAGGCACCGTACAGCAACCAGCTTTCTGCTGCCCAGGTGAATGAGATCCTGTACCGCGCGGCTCGTCAGAGCGATCGCTACCGCACCATGTCGGCAGCCGGAAAGTCAGACGCCGAGATCATGGAGGCATTCAACACTCCTCAGGAGATGTCTGTGTTTACCTGGAACGGGGTGCGGGATACGACACTTACTCCGATGGACTCTATCCGCTATTACAAGTATTTCCTGCGTACGGGTTTCATGTCTATGGATCCGGTGAACGGCCATGTGAAGGCTTATGTGGGAGGTCCCAACTACAATTATTTCCAGTATGATATGGCTATGGTAGGGCGTCGTCAGGTAGGATCTACGATCAAACCTTTCCTCTATTCACTGGCTATGGAGAACGGATACACTCCGTGCGACGGTACGTTGAATGTAGAACAGACCTACCTGGATGAGGGAGGACGACCCTGGACTCCACGCAACAGCTCTCACTCCCGCTACGGAGAATATGTAACGCTTCGCTGGGGACTGGCCAACTCCAACAACTGGATCTCGGCTTACCTGATGAATAAACTCAGTCCCTATGCCCTGGTAAATCTGATCCATGCGTTTGGGGTACGTAACAAAGATATTGAACCCACTATTTCGCTCTGTCTCGGGCCTTGTGACATTTCCGTAGGGGAGATGGTAAGTGCCTATACAACCTTTGCCAATCACGGGATACGGACAGCACCTTTGTTTGTCACTCATATCGAGGACAATGAAGGAAATATTGTAGCTACCTTCTCTCCGCAGATGGACGAGGTCATCAGCTCTACGAGTGCTTACCGGATGTTGACGATGCTGCGTGCGGTGATCAACGAAGGTACAGGGGGGCGTGTGCGCCGCTACGGTATTACGGCCGATATGGGTGGAAAGACAGGTACGACCAATCGCAATTCCGACGGATGGTTTATCGGATTCACTCCTTCGCTGGTCTCCGGATGCTGGGTAGGTGGTGAAGAGCGTGACATTCACTTCGACACGATGCTTTACGGACAGGGTGCTTCGCTTGCATTGCCCATCTGGACCATCTATATGAAGAAAGTGTATGAAGATCCCTCTCTGCCCTACGATCAGACAGAGACCTTCTCGTTGCCTCCTTCTTTCGATCCATGTTCCGGGACGCGGCAATCCCAGGATCCGAACTACTGGGGTGGAGACGATAGTGTAGAGGCTGGTATTGACGAATTTTTCAACTGATATGCCTCAATGCCTGATCTGCCTGGGAAGTAATTACAACCGCGAGCAAAATCTCTCTATGGCTCGCGGCAGACTTGTGGAGCTGTTTCCGACCATCC
>DALZBD010000267.1:0-6012 GCA_031977515.1 Bacteroides sp.
TACAGGAATCGCATATTCGTCGGGAAACTGGTTCAAGGTTTCCCAATAACCAACTTCCTCTTCGCCTTTCAAGATTGTTATGCTAAAATCTGAAACATCCAGATCAAAATCATCAGCACCCGCACGGGTCTGCATACTCTCGACTTCGGTGTTTGTAGCAACTCTTAAACGCATTTTTCCGTTTTTCGAGCTATGGTCTTCCTGAACACATGAAGTCAGCCAACCAATCATTAGAAATAGTAAGCTTAATCGTATTTTTTTATTCATTAAATAATAGTTTTATTAAAAACTTATGAATCTTTCACCCTAAGAAAATTGATGCAAAGATAAGAATTTATTATTTATAAATATAAAAAAAGGCAAACTCACATACAACTTAGCAAGATTAGCATAAATTATATATTTATGATACACATCCATAAGCCATTAACAAATAATCCATTTTGTTCATTATCATTTTATGACCAGATACATTCTCCAGACTCTACCATCGTCATCAGATAGACAATGATATCAGTAGATTTACATTTTTTTTATTTTGTACTTCTTTTGATGATTAAGGTTTCAGCACCACGCCCAGTTTCTTTTTTCCATCCATCTTCACTACAATGGGAGACTCAAAAGATACATGACGCAGATACTCCGTCTCTTCTACAGCCGGACAGCTATTCAGGAAATCCTGATTATACACCCCATCCTGCATAAATGCATTGATCGTAAAATAGCCCACACCAAAGGAGGTAAGATTCTGAAAGAAGTGAGTGCCCTGACTGGGATCTATGCGGTAATTGGTCAGTCCTGCCTCCACAATCACCCGTGCCCCGGAGATATGGGGCCACTTGACCGGAATGCCCAACCAGGGGTCACTGCTGCCCCATCGTCCCGGACCTATCAGTACATACTTCTTTCCGGCATCGAGAAAACGGCGATTGATCTTTTCAATCTCCCAAGCGATCTTCTGATTGTTGGAAGCACTGTAACCATCCGTCTTTACATAGACCACATCATGGATATCGTCCATGATACCATGTCCCAGGGAATTATCCGACCGAAGAAGGACAGTCTCATCCGGGATCAGTGTCAGGTCTTCGTCCAGCATCTCTTTGCTGTCCACGATGGGTCGTATCTGTAACAGGTAGAATGTACCCGTCTTGTCGTGCTCCCTGCTGAGCGTAGCCGCAAACTCAATCTCCACCGGACGGCGCATCTCCTGCTCACTGTATTTCAATACTAATTGAAGGATACGTGCCAACGGGAATACATCGTGCTGCAGGATATTGGCAAAAGTGATCACCTTGCGACCACCCGGATAAAGTCCGTCACGGATCACCTGATCGTACGGATCGTAGGTAGAAGCAATGTATTGCAACGCGCCATCCTGCTCGGCCTCTTTTACATGGAGTTTAAGCAGGTTGAAGCCATCGTCTATGGAAAAATTATGCCCGGCATTCTTCAGATCCAGTGCATAGAAGCGGGTCTGGGTCTCTTTGAGAGCGATCTCCATCTCACTGGTCTGCAACACCTGCTGCGGATGATAGGGAGAAAACCGGAGCGTCATCCCTCCGTCCACAATATACTTTCCAAGTCCCAGGGCAAGATTCACCGTACCCTCCTCCGCTTTCTCATCTCCCAACGGATAATAATTGAGCGAGCGGGCCACTCCGGACATCGAAGGATAGTAACGGTCTCCGTACTGATTGCCCACCACCTCCTGCAGGATCACCGCCATCTTTTCCCGGTCGATGAAATTGGACGTTGCCTGCATATACGCTTTACTGTCCCGGAAATAGACTGATGCATAGACCCCCTTGATAGCATCGGAAAGCATGCGCAGCATTTCGTATTTATCGTCGATAAAGGGGATCATATAGGTATTGTAGATCCCGGCAAAAGGCTGGTAATGCGAATCTTCGAGCAGACTGGACGAACGGATGGCAATGGGAGACTTCACCACATCAAAGAAGGTAAAGAAATCCTCCACCAGGTGATCGGGTAACTTCGCTTTCAGGAAATACTTCAAAATACTCTCGTCGTCCGTATCCGAAAGAGCGATCTGATAGAGGTTGTTGGCCTCCATAAACTCATCAAATACATCCGTACACAGTACCACAGTCTTGGGAATAGCCACGCGGGCGTTGTCAAATTCTTCAAATTCGGGATGGCGTTTCACCATGTTATCAATAAACGCCAGTCCGCGCCCTTTTCCACCCAACGACCCGTCACCAATACGGGCAAAATTGGAATAACGGTCAAACTGCTCCCGACGGAAAATGGCCACCACACCCTGGTTTTTCATCTTACGGTATTTCACGATCGCTTCGAAGATGATCCGGCGGTGCGCATCCACATCCTGCAAGCTGTTCCAGGTGATAGGCTTCAAGAACTCCGCGATGGGAAACATCGCCCGGGAGTAGAGCCAGCGGCTCACGTGGTTGTGGCTGATGTGATACAGAAACGACTCTGCCGGAATAGCAAAAAGTACATTCTGCAACTCCTTCAAGTTTTTGACACGGGCAATCTCCTCCTGCGTATCGGGATTGCGGAAAACAAAGTCACCAAACCCGAAATTATTGGAAACGGAACGACGCAGGTCTACATCCATTTTCCGGGAATTCTTATCGATGAAGCTGGCGGCATACCGGGCAGCATACACGGAATTTTCGGTCTCGGACGACTGGATAATGATCGGTACAAAAGGATCTTCCTTACGGATATGGGCACAAAGCTTGATCCCTGCCATCGGGTCTTTCTCGCCACACCGGGGAAAACGCACATCGGTGATCACTCCCAGCACATTGTTGCTGTATTTATCATAGATAGCACTGGCCTCCTCATAAGTACGTGCCAATACGATCTTCGGCCTTCCACGCATACGCAGGGTACGCTGGTGAGCATTCAAGGCTTCGGTGGAAAACTCCTGACTCTGCTTCAATACAAATTTATAGAGATTGGGAAGCACGGAAGAGTAGAACCGGATACCGTCTTCGACCAACAGGATCAGCTGCACCCCTACCTCCTCCACATCATGCTCGAGATTCATCTTATCCTCGATCAGTTTGATAATGGAAACCAGCAGGTCGGTATTGCCCAGCCAACAGAAGACATAGTCGAAAGCATTCAGGTCTTCATCGGCTATCCGCTTGGTGATCCCGTGACTGAAAGGGGTCAGGATCACGATCGGAATGTGTTCGTACAGGCTTTTGATCCGGCGACCGATATCGAAACTATCGTTGTCTCCGGTTCCCGGCATACAGATCACCAGATCGAAAGAGATCTCTTCCAACAGTGAAAGAGCCTCCTCTTCGGTAGAGACCTGCGAGAAACGGGGAGGATAGCGAAGCGAAAGGGAAGTATACTCATTGAATATTTTCTCATCGATACGCCCGTCGTCTTCGAGCATGAAAGCATCGTACGGGTTGGCAATGAGCAATATATTGAAGATGCGGCGTGGCATCAGGTTGGCAAACTGCGTATCGCGGAGATAAAGTTGGTTCAATTTTAGTTTACTGAGCATACTGTTCGGGTTTATGATGAGAGCAGAGGATCTGTACAACCTATATCTGGCAAGTCATACATATCAGCCATACAAAATTCGTTTTTTTTATCGGAAAATGCAAACAGACGACTGCTTTTATAGGAACCGGAGGCTTTTCAGCCTTTTTTTCCTACCTTTGCTTTTTACAAATAAATAGGACAAACTGTAACATGAGAAAAACTTTATTATTAGTAACCGGAGGATGCCTGATGTTTGCATGCAACGCACCTAAGAAAACCATCGTCTACCCTGAAACAGCCAGGGTAGATACGGTGGATGTGTATTTCGGAACGGAAGTTCCCGACCCTTACCGCTGGCTCGAAAATGATACTTCGGCAGCCACCGCCGCCTGGGTGGAAGCGCAGAATGAAGTGACAAATGCTTATCTGGAAAAGATCCCGTTTCGCAGGCAACTATTGGATCGCCTGACCGCACTGACCAATTACGAAAAGATCGGTACTCCATTCAAGAAGCACGGAAAATATTATTTCTATCGCAACGATGGACTACAAAACCAGAGCGTACTCTATGTACAGGACACATTAGACAGCGAAGCGCGTGTGTTCCTGGATCCGAACAAACTATCGGATGACGGTACAGTGGCCCTGAGCGGATTGTCTTTTTCCAACGATGGCAAATACGTGGCCTACACCATCTCCCGCAGTGGATCGGACTGGCGGGAGATCTACGTCATGGATGCTGCCACAGGCAATCTGTTGGATGATCATATTCACTGGGCCAAATTCTCCGGTGCACAATGGCAGGGAGAAGGTTTCTACTACAGTGCCTACGACGCTCCGGAAGCCGGGAAAGAGTTTTCCAATGTCAATGAAAACCATAAGATCTATTATCACAAGCTGGGAGAGCCACAATCCAAAGACCAACTGATATACCACAACCCGAAATATCCGAAACGGTTCTACTCGGCCAGTGTGACGGACGACGAACGGGTATTGTTTATCTACGAATCGGGCGAAGGGCGTGGAAAAGCACTGTTTATGAAAGACCTGCGCAAGCCGAATGCTCCGGTAGTGCCACTGGCTACAGATTTCGAGTATCAGTATTATCCGGTGGAGACCATCGGGGATAATATCTATTTCTATACCAACTACGGGGCTGCGAAAGGAAAAGTGATGGTGGCAGACATCAACAAGCCCAGGCTGGAAGATTGGAAAGATGTGGTACCGGAGAATGAGTCTGTACTTTCCAGTGTAAGTATCATCGGCAACAAACTGTTTATTACTTACGAGAAGGATGCAGCACACCACGCTTATATCTACGACCGGGAAGGCACCTTCAATCAGGAGATCCCACTTCCCTCTCTGGGTTCGGTAGGGTTCAGCGGCAACAAGGACGACAAAGAGTGCTTCTTCGGATTCACATCGTTCACCATCCCGGGAGCTACCTATAGATACGATATGGACAGCAATACCTACGAGTTGTTCCGCGCACCGGAGGTGAAATTCAATCCGGATGAGTTCACGACCGAACAGATCTTCTTCGCCAGTAAAGACGGCACAAAGATTCCGATGTTCCTTACTTATAAAAAAGATCTGAAGAAAGACGGTACCAATCCTGTGTATCTGTATGGATACGGTGGATTCAATATCAGCCTCAATCCCGGATTCTCTACCGGACGCATTCCTTTCCTCGAAAATGGGGGTATCTACGTACAGGTGAACCTGCGCGGAGGTGGCGAGTATGGAGAAGAATGGCATGTGGCGGGTACAAAGATGCAAAAGCAGAATGTATTTGACGACTTCATCGCTGCGGCGGAATACCTGATCGAAAACCAATACACTTCTCCTGCAAAGATCGCTATCGTAGGAGGGTCCAACGGAGGTCTGCTGGTAGGCGCCTGCATGACACAGCGTCCCGACCTCTTCGGAGTAGCCATCCCACAGGTAGGGGGAATGGATATGCTTCGCTATCACAAATTCACCATTGGCTGGAACTGGGCAAGCGACTATGGCACCAGTGAAGACAGCGAGGAGATGTTTGAATATCTCAAAGGGTATTCTCCGATCCACGCGCTGAAACCAGGAACTACTTACCCGGCTACACTGGTAACCACTGCCGATCATGATGATCGCGTGGTACCGGCACACTCTTTCAAGTTTGTCGCTACCCTGCAGGAGTGCAACGACGGCACCAATCCTGCCCTGATACGTATCGAGACAAAAGCAGGACACGGCGCGGGAAAACCAATTGCCAAGGTACTGGAGGAACAGGCAGATATTTATTCTTTCATCATGTACAATCTGGGGATGAAACCCAAATTCTAAAAACAGAAAGAAACAGAAACGAATAATTTCCTGATAATAAAAGAACGCACAGAGAAGTATCCATTATGGATACTTCTCTGTTTTTTATTACCTCCTGCAGAAAACAACATTTCAGTCTCTCTTTCTTCTGACTTATTTTTGTCTATGAGACGCAAAGTATTGCGTCTCTACAAGTGTATCTCCTTCAAAAGA
>DALZBD010000268.1:0-5995 GCA_031977515.1 Bacteroides sp.
AAAACTTTATTTAAAAATGAAAGAAAACAAGTGTACCAAACGTGATGCGTTTCGCTGGAAACAATTCAATCGGAAGAGTTACGCTGTGTTCTGTAGTTTGAAAAAGGAGTTCCAGATCGGAGTACTGGCGTTCTCAACGCTGACCTTCGTAAACATGGAATCTGTTTCCGCACAAAATGAAACTCCTGCTCAACTGAAGAACTACGAACTTGATGAGATTGAAGTGACCGGCACCCGCGTCCCGCTGACCGAACTGGAGTCAGCAAAAATGGTAACTGTACTTTCGCGCGCGGATATTCAGGCGGCGGCGGTACAAAGTATCAACGACCTTCTCAAATATGCCGCAGGCGTAGATGTACGTCAACGAGGCGAATTTGGGATACAAACGGACATCTCCGTACGCGGAGGAACTTTCGACCAGGTTACCATCCTACTCAACGGGGTAAACATCACCAGCCCACAGACCGGCCACCACTCAGCCGACTTCCCCGTTTCTCTCAATGACATCGAACGAATAGAAATTCTCGAAGGCCCCGCTGCAAGGGTGTTCGGAACTTCGGCTTTCACCGGAGCCATCAACATCATCACGAGAAGTGATGCGGACAATCGTGCGGAAGTAAACCTCACCGGAGGAGGATATGGCCTGCTGAGTGGAGGAGGAAGAGTGAACCACGTGAAAAACTCCTTCAGCCATCAGGCCTCGGGAGGATACAGTCGGAGTGACGGAGCCACCACAAACAGTGACTTCCGGACAGGACGGGCTTATTATGAGGGGAAATATGTCTCTCCACAAGCTGATGTTCGCTGGCAGATGGGTTTCAGCGATCAGAAGTTTGGTGCTAATACCTTCTATTCTGCCAAGTACAACAATCAGTATGAGGAATTGCGCCGCTACATGGTATCTGTACAGGCAGAAACCAAAGGATGGCTGCATTTTACTCCGGGTGTTTACTGGCAGCGGACAAACGATCACTACCAGTTGATCAGGCATACAGACACCGGAGAGAATTTCCATCGCAACGATATCTATGGAACCAACCTGAACGCCTACTTTACAACGATTCTCGGTAAGACAGCTTTCGGAGCAGAATTGCGCAATGAAGGAATAGTAAGCACCAATCTGGGCAAGCCTCTGGAAGAGACACAGTATGTAAAGGTACCCGGGAAGGATGTGTATTACGACAAACGGGACAACCGGACAAATATCAGTTATTACCTGGAACATAATGTGCTCACCAGCAATTGGACAGTATCCCTGGGGATATTGGCCAACCTGAACACCGGACTCGATTCGAAGTATCGGTATTATCCGGGTGTTGACATCTCTTTCCGTCCCCAGGAACAATGGAAAATATTTGCCTCCTGGAACAAAGCACTCCGTATGCCCACTTTCACAGACCTTTATTACAGCAGTGCGACCCTGCAGGGAAACATAGGGATAAAGCCGGAAGAGACACAGGCCGTGACACTGGGCGCAACCTACCGCACACATTTCCTGCGTACGGAGCTGAGCACGTTCTATCATCGTGGTAAAAACATGATAGACTGGGTGCAATACGAAGCCGGAGGCAAATTCGAGTCCAATAACTTCAAACTGGACAATATGGGGATAGAGGTCAATACGGAACTGAGATTCAAGCCTATATTATCCGACAGATTCCCTGTGGACAATCTGCAGATAAGCTATGTATACATCCATCAGAAACGACACGACCAGATCGACTTCTATCGTTCTAATTATGCATTCCAGTATCTGAAACATAAATTTGTTGCCCGCCTCAATCATCGTATCATCTGGAACCAGTTACATGCCTGCTGGAGTTTTCGCTGGCAGGATCGCATGGGAGGATATGATAAATACCAGGCAAACGGTGAAACGTCAGGAATATTGACCCCCTATCCGTCGTACGGATTGGTGGATCTGAAAATACAGTGGAGTTCAGAAAAGCTAAAGTTATTCGCAGAAGCCAATAACCTGTTCAATCACACCTATTATGATTTTGGTGATATTCCTCAACCAGGGTTCTGGTTCAGAGTCGGTATCCTGACTCATTTTTCCTTCTGACCACCGATAGACAAGGAGCCTGTCTGGAAATAAACAAACCAATAAAAACCAGACAGGCTCCGTATACATAGTTCTTTGCCGGAGCTGAACAGAACCAGCAGCCGGCAAAGAACTTTTCTTATTCATTACCTCTTTCACATTACATTCCATGGCACAGGTTATCCACTCTTTTCTCTCTTACTATATGTAAATAGAATGAATGAAAAACACAAAACTTAACTGTATTTATTGAGTTTTCTACAAAAATCTGCTAAATTTGCACACATTATGATGAGATTGAATAAGAATTTTCTTTTCGTCAGACTACTTTATATCAGCCTGTGGGCTTTCCTGCTAAGTGGTAGCAGCCTGTGGGCTAAGGATTTTGTAGTCGTTATCGACCCGGGACATGGAGGACATGATCCGGGAGCGGTAGGAAAAATAGCCAAAGAAAAAGACATCAATCTGAAAGTAGCCCTGAAAGTCGGAAATCTCATCAAAAAGAACTGCAAAGATGTAAAAGTGATCTACACACGTAGCACAGATGTGTTTGTTGCGCTGGGCAAAAGAGCAGACATTGCAAACAACGCCAAAGCAGATCTGTTTATATCTATACATACCAATGCGGTAGCCGGTTCAAAAACAGTAAAAGGAGCCTCCACCTGGACATTGGGGCTGGCACGGTCAGATGCAAATCTGGAGGTCGCCAAACGGGAAAACTCAGTGATCCTCTACGAAAGTGATTACAAGACCCGCTATGCCGGTTTCAACCCCAACTCAGCAGAATCCTATATTATTTTCGAATTTATGCAGGATAAATATATGGAGCAGAGTGTGCACCTTGCCTCTCTGATGCAAAATGAATTTCGCACGACCTGCAAGCGGGCCGACCGGGGAGTACATCAGGCAGGATTTCTGGTACTCAAAGCCAGTGCCATGCCCAGCATCCTGATCGAACTTGGCTTCATCTCCACTCCGGAAGAAGAACGCTACCTCAACAGTGAGCAGGGTGCGACCAATCTGGCCAATGGTATATATAGAGGTTTTCTGCAGTACAAAAGAGAACATGAGTTGCGCCTGACAGGAGTCAGCCAGACGGTTGTGCCGCCAGCCACGGCTCTTGCTTCTACAGTTACCGGCCAGAAATCCGCTTCTGCTCCTGCCGCACCCCCCTCTTCGTCCAACGAAGAGATTATATTTAAGGTTCAGATATTAAGCGCCGGAAAATTACTGCCGGCCAATGACAAAAGTTTCAAAGGCCTCAAAGGCGTAGATCATTATAAAGAAGGTACTACCTACAAATATACATACGGAGCTTCAAGCGACTACAATAAAGTACAACAGACGCGCAGATCTGTCTCCTCTCAATTCAAAGATGCTTTCATTGTAGCATTTCGGGGAGATACGAAAATGGATGTAAAAGAAGCAATTGAGATATTTAAGAAGCAAAATAAAAAATAGTGTGCAAAAAAAAGAATCATGAAATTGAAATACTTTACCAAAGAAGTTAAGATCGGACTCACAGGTATCATTGCATTATGTCTGTTGGTATATGGTATCAACTGGCTGAAAGGCATCCACATGTTTAAACCTTCCACATACTATTACGTACATTTCAGTAATGTAAATGGGCTTACAAAGTCCAGCCCGGTATTCAGTGACGGCTACCGTATCGGTATTGTGCGTGACCTCCAATACGATTACAACAATCCCGGAAATATAGTTGTAGAAATAGAACTGGATACGGAAGTAAAACTACCCAAAGGCAGCCGGGCAGAGTTGGAAGCGGAAATGCTGGGAGGAGTACGCATGAATCTGGTGTTGAACAGAGGCAATATGAATGATCTGTATCAGGTAGGCGATACCTTACCAGGCAATGCAGCCAATGGTATTCTGGAAAGTGTAACCGCTCTGGTGCCTCAATTAGAAAATATGTTACCCAAATTAGATTCCATTATGGGTTCATTAAACACCATCCTTTCCGATCCTGCTATTCCATCGACATTGCGCTCCATGGAGGCAACCACAGCCAACCTGGCTGTTACCAGCAACCAGCTGCGTACACTTATGAGCAGAGACATACCCGAACTCACCGGAAAGCTGAACCGGATCGGAGATAACTTTGTTGCTGTGAGTGATGAACTGAAAGATCTGAATTACCAGGCAACCGTCGAACAGATACAACAGACCCTGGCAAACGTGAGAATGCTGACAGATAAACTCAACCGAAAAGACAATACAATCGGTTTGCTACTGAACGACCCCGATTTTTACAACAACCTGAATACAACCACAGCAAATGCAGCAAGTCTGTTAGAAGACCTTCAGACCAACCCGAAACGGTATGTGCATTTCTCTCTGTTTGGAAGAAAATAAAAATCGTTAAGAGGTACAATTTAGAATTTATCCAAATAATACCCCCTCCTAAAAAAGGGCTTAGAAGGCCTCTCATCAGGTGAAAATAAAAGTTATAAACGTGGCTGGACATGGGGTCAAAACACCACAAAATCCAGACTTAACTCTATGATTAACAAGATGAAATATAATTGTTCAAAGGACAAAATAAGCCTCAAAACGACGTTTTATTTAAGTTACTGAAACTAAATCACTTATTTTTTATTGGTAATTTCCAAGAAATTGTTCATTTGTTTTTTTAAAATTTCATTCTCAATTTTGCATTGGTAGAAGTTTTATTTAATTTATAAATGTTTTAAGTCCGTATGACAGAATCTGATCATGTCAGGTTATGGAACCGCTGTCTCGATATCATCAGAGATAATGTTCCCGAATCGACATATAAAACCTGGTTTGTCCCTATAGTTCCATTGAACTTTAAGGACAAAACTTTGATTGTACAGGTCCCCAGCCAGTTCTTCTATGAATTCTTGGAAGACAAGTTTGTGGATCTGCTACGCCATACCTTATATAAGGTAATGGGGGAAGGGACCAGGTTGATGTACAACGTCATGGTGGATAAGAGTTCCAGTACAACAGTGAATCTGGAAGCGACCAATCGCTCCACAGCTGTTTCTCCTAAACCCCTTGCCCCCAGAGGCAACAAAGCCCCGAATATATTACAGGCTCCGGCCGTACAGGATCTGGATTCACATCTGAATCCGGATTACAACTTTGAGAACTTCATCGAAGGGTATAGTAATAAACTTTCACGCAGTGTAGCCGAAGCAGTAGCACAGAATCCGGCAAAAACGGTATTTAATCCGTTATTTTTGCACGGATCTTCCGGAGTAGGAAAAACCCACCTTGCCAATGCCATCGGAACGCGGATCAGAGAACGCTTTCCGGAGAAAAGAGTACTGTATGTATCGGCACATCTTTTTCAGGTACAGTATACAGACTCCGTACGTAATAACACGACCAATGACTTCATCAATTTCTACCAGACGATTGATGTGCTCATTATCGATGATATACAGGAGTTTGCCGGTGTTACCAAAACGCAGAATACGTTCTTCCATATATTCAATCACCTCCATCAAAACGGTCGTCAACTGATCCTGACCTCCGACCGTCCACCGGTGTTGCTACAGGGGATGGAAGAAAGGCTACTGACCCGTTTCAAATGGGGTATGGTGGCCGAATTGGAGAAACCGACAGTGGAGCTCCGGAAAAATATCCTGAGAAATAAAATCCATCGGGACGGACTGGATTTCCCACCGGAAGTGATCGAATATATCGCACAGAATGTAAATGAGAGTGTACGTGACCTCGAAGGAATTGTTATTTCCATCATGGCACATTCTACGATCTACAACAAAGATATAGACCTGGACCTGGCACAACGGATCGTCAGGAAAGTGGTTCACAGTGAGAACAAAGCGGTCACTATAGATAAGATATTAGATGTTGTCTGCAAACACTTCGACCTCGAACCGGCTGCAATCCATACCAAATCAAGGAAAAGAGAAGTGGTACAGGCACGTCAGGTAGCTA
>DALZBD010000269.1:0-5993 GCA_031977515.1 Bacteroides sp.
AAGAACGAAATTTGTATACAATATTTTTATAGAAGAATTCTGTAGTAAACATAAGTATGAGTTCTGACTGAACTTAGTAACAATAGAACGAAAAGAAAAATTATGTCTATAAAGCAAAAAAATAAAAAAATAGTGTTGCTGATTTTAAAAAAAAGAATACTTTTGATTTTTATAAACCTGAAAAACCAATACTTTTACTAGACTTATACAAATTTTTCTTAAAAGAATAATTTGTAAAAAAACATGTATTATATGTGTTAAAAAAGGATGAGTTCCAAATGATCTACCAAATCAAATAATAGAGATATAATTTTATAAACCCTATTAAAAAAAATAGCCTATGATCTAATAACCAATTAATTATCGCGTAAAGAGTTGCCAATTCCAACTCTTACCCTAAGTTCAGTCAGAACTTACACTGCTATCTTAAATTTACATTTAAAAAACTTCTAAATCATCAGTCTTGTATGAATGGAAATCACAAAAAAAGGGGAATGTTTTCTCATAAGTTCCTCACTACATTGACTTTGGCTACTTTCCTTGCAGGGAATGGCATGGTCATGGCTCACCAGACTGCATCCGATCTCTCGGAGGGTACGTACCTACAGCAACAGTCGCGGATGATCACCGGCTCTGTTACGGATGCAACGGGCGATCCTGTTATCGGAGCAAGTATTGTAGAAAAAGGTACTGCAAATGGTACAATTACAGATATAAACGGCCGTTTTTCTCTGAATGTTTCAGAAAATGCCGTTCTTCTGATCACTTATATCGGCTATCAGACTCAGGAAATCAAAGCGCAACCTAATATGTTGGTGGTTCTGAAAGAAGACACCGAGCTATTGGATGAAGTTGTGATCGTAGGATATGGTTCACAGAAAAAAGCCAATCTTACCGGTGCCGTAGCTTCAGTAGATGTAGGAAAGACAATAGATAGTCGTCCTATCACAGACATCGGACGTGCCTTGCAGGGAGCTGTACCCGGGCTCACTGTCTCTACCCGTTCGGGGGAGATCGGTGGTGCTCCCACGATTAAGATCAGAGGTGGAATGGGATCACCCAATGGTGATTCTAATCCACTCATTCTGGTGGATAACGTAGAGATCAGCGATCTGACTCTGGTAAATCCGGATGATATCGAATCTATTTCTGTATTGAAAGATGCTGCATCTTCCAGTATCTATGGTGCGCGTGCGGCTTTTGGTGTAGTTCTTATTACAACAAAAGCCAGGCAACGGAATGAAAAAGTGACAGTAAAGTACTCCAACAACTTTGCATGGCGTACGCCAACTTCCAAACCAACTCAGTTGCCCGGTTGGCAACAGGCTGAGATAAATCTGGCCGGTGTGCAAAATTCAAGTCCTGACAACTATTATACTGTAGTCGGTAATATCACTGTAGATCAGGAGACCATAGACAAAATGAAAGCATGGTCCGAGCAGTATGGAAGTGGTAAAGGCCTGGGAAGGGAAATGGTATATGGACGCGACTTTGAAATTGATGAGACGGGTATGCACTTCTATCGGACATGGGACTGGTACGACATGTACATCAAAAAGTGGATGCCTCAACAGACACATAATGTCTCTATAAATGGCGGCAATGGAAGAACTAATTATGGTGTTACCTTAGGATACCTATCTCAGGAAGGACTCACGAAAGTAAACGCGGATACGTACAATCGCTACAATGCAAGCCTGACTTTCAATACAGAGATAAACAAGTATATCTCCATTCGTGGAAATGCAACTTTTACTAAATCTGATCTGGCTAAGCCGTTTAATTATAACGCTGATCTGTACGACTATTTGTATTATCTATACCGTTGGCAGCCGATGTATCCTTATGGAACTTATGATGGAAAATCGTTTCGTAGTTCACTCACAGATCTCGAACAGGCTACTCGTACACACAATAAGAAAGATTACCTGCGTATAGGAGGTGGAGTTACCATCAAACCCATAAAAGATCTGACTGTGGATGTAGATATGTACTATACTTCTATTGAGGCACGAAACAACAAAAACGGAGGAAAACTCTACGGATATGATATTTTTAGCGCAAAAACCTCTCTGGAGGCTATGGTAGACTCCTACGGAAATTATGCGGCTGCCAGTACGGATTATGCCAGAGAAGAGAGGGGACGTACGCAAATGCTGACAACCAATGTGGTTGCTACTTATTCGAAGAAAATCAAAGAGCATGATTTCAAGGTAATGGCAGGATCCAATATAGAAGAAAGCAGTTATCGCTACATCTGGGCTCAGAAAATGGGATTATTGAGTCAGGATAAACCGGAGTTAGGATTGACCGTTGGAGATGCGACTGTAGGTTCTACGCATACGACCTGGGCAGTAGCCGGATTTTTCGGACGTATTAATTATAGCTATAAAGATCGTTACCTGCTCGAGGTCAACGGACGCTACGACGGATCGTCCCGTTTCCCGAAAAACCAGCGTTTTGCTTTCTTCCCCTCTGTATCGGCCGGATATAGAATTTCGGAAGAGGAATTTATGCAGCCGCTCCAACCTGTACTTTCCACGCTTAAATTGAGAGGTTCTTACGGAACTGTTGGAAATCAGGATGTCGGGTTGAACAGGTTTATTGCTACCATGGACGGACAGACGGATAGCTGGATCATCGACGGGACGAAACAGACTTCTGTAAGTACTCCGAAAGTCGTTTCTAAGGATCTGACCTGGGAAAAAGTAAGAACTGTGGATATAGGAGTGGATGTGAGATTCTTTGAGGATAAACTGGGAGCTACTTTCGATTGGTACAGAAGAACTACAAGTGATATTCTCGCTGCCTCCAATCTGCCGACAGTATTGGGTGCAGATAGTCCTGTAGGAAATATGGGTGCTATGCAGACTCAAGGATGGGAATTGGCATTGGATTTCAGACATCAGTTTGCCAATGGTCTTACTCTTACTCTGGGTGGCTCAGTGACTGATTATCAGACCAAAATCACTAAATGGAATACAAATACCATTATGCCGGATTACAATGGAAACGGAACCGGCTGGTATTCGACGGCGAGTTATTACCAGAAAGGAATGGTATTGGGAGATATCTGGGGGTTGAAAGTAGATCGCCTGCTTCAGGAAAGTGATTTTGATTCTAACGGAAATCTATTACCGCATCTTCCCGATCAGTCGCAGGTATTTCCTGCGGGTTATCAGTTTGCTCCCGGAGATGTACTTTATAAAGACCTGGATGATGACAATATTATCACGAAAGGAACCACTACAGACGAACCGGGTGATTATTGTGTGATTGGTAATATGCTTCCCCGGTTTGAATACGGATTTAGTGTCGGTCTCGACTATAAGAACTTTGATTTCAATATTTTCTTCCAGGGAGTCGGAAAACGTGAACTCTGGGCCATGGGCAATCAGGTACTTCCCGGGTATACTTCCGGCGAGCCTTATTACAAAGGAGCAGACGATTACTGGAGACCGGATAATACCAATGCATTCTATCCACGTCCTTATATTTATGCTCAGTCTGCAAACGGTAACTACAGGATCAATGACAGATACCTACTGAATATGGCTTATCTGAGATGTAAATCGCTTACAGTGGGTTATACTCTTCCAAGAGCCTTGACTATGAAAGCTCATGTCCAGAATCTGAGAATCTATTTTACAGGAGAGAATTTGTTTGAATTCTCGAAAGTAAGACCGGATATAGATCCTGAAATTGATGTCCGTTACGTTGGTACTGCCGCAGACAGCCGCAATTTCGGAAGAAGCTATCCCTATCAGAGAACCATTTCTTTCGGATTGCAACTGACATTGTAAGGAATGGTAAAAAGGACTATAACTATAGAATTCATATTAAATTTATAAAGTATACATATGAAAACATATTTTAAATACATAGGCTGTCTGTTTGCATTTGCCTCTTTATGGAGTTGTGATAGCTTTCTGGACAGAGACCCCTATGATAAATTGACAAATGATTCCTACTGGGTGGATGAAGTAAGTCTCAGAGCCTATACGCAGGACTTCTACTCTACTTATTTCCTGGGATACGGAACTGATTATACGGTTTTTGGTGGATATTTCTCCGGAGATACCTATAATGATGATTTTCTTCTGGCATATCCTGCCACGGAAAGAACCAGTCGTTTTTTCTTTCCTACTACCAATATTACCGGAGTAAATGCGTCTGCTACAGTATGGACCAATCATTATAAGATCGTTCGTAAAGCAAATATTATGCTCGAAGAGATCCCTGACATGGATATAGACGAGGATGCTAAAAAACATTGGATGGGAGTGGCTCGCTTTTTCCGGGCAATGGCCTATACTACTCTGGTAAAGGCGTACGGAGATGTCCCCTATATTGATAGTGTGGTGGATCCTAAAGATGAAGCCGTTCTGTATAAAGACAGAGACAGCCAGTTGACAGTTGCAAATAAAATTCTGGAAGATTATGAATATGCGAATGCAAATGTAAGAAGTAACGATGGCAACCGACAGGTACACAAATATCTGGTTGGGGCGATGATGTCACGTGATATGCTTTATCTGGCTACCTGGCTCAAATACCACGGTACCACTGTTGGATCTTCTTCACAAAAAGTGAGTGACGAGCAGCTCAGACCTCTTTTTCAGGGTGCTATAGATGGTGCACAGACTGTAATGAACTCGAATATCTATGCAATCGGTAATACATACAATGCATTGTTTAGCAGCGAAAGTCTGGCCGGAAATCCGGAGGTTATTTTCTACAGAGAATACGCCACAGGTGTTCAAGGAAATTCACTTATGTCGTACAATGCGTTGGAAGACCAGCAACAGGGAGGTACTACGATAGATGCTGTTAACAGTTACCTTTGCCTGGACGGATTACCTATTGGACAGTCTCCTTTGTATGACCGTGACGACCTCCGTATTCAGAAATCTTTTAATGACCGTGACCCGCGGTTGTATGAAACAATCGTAGATTCACTTCGCATTCAGAACGCAGGTCTTTTCTCTGCCGTATCTCCGACAGGATTTGTCGTAAAGAAATTCCTGAATGAAGAGTGGCTGGAAAAGGGACTGGACTATACAACAGGTATCCGAAGTCCGGCAGATGCTCCGATCATTCGTTATGCGGAAGTATTGCTGAACTACCTCGAAGCACGTTACGAAATCAGTACAATTGGTGGAAGTGCTTTTGCTCAGGAAGATTTGGACAAAACAATTAATGAAATTCGCAAACGCCAGCTGACGAAATGGGGAGAGAGCCCGGCTGTGGTAAGGACCATGCCGGCCGTGACTCTCAGTGGAAACAGTCTGATGGTGAATGGTACAATCATTAATGATCCCGATAGAGACGCTGATGTAGATCCGATCTTGTGGGAGATCCGTCGTGAACGGAGGGTTGAACTCATGCTCGAAGGAAGACGTGGTGATGACTTGAAGCGGTGGGCCAAATTTGAGTATCTCAACTCCGGAACTCCCACTTCTCCTTCCCTCACGGTATTGGGAGCGTGGATCGACAAAGCGGATTACCCGGGAATTTCGGAAGCTGTAGTTGTTTACAATCCGAACGATAATTCTCTCACATCGGATAAGGGGTATATTCATTTCTATTATGACAATACAACGGCCCTGCGTGTATTTAATGAAGGGGAACTGAATTCGGAAAGGAATTATCTGAGATCTATACCTGCTGCACAGATCACAACATACAAGGATAAAGGGTATACACTGACCCAGAATCCGGGTTGGGAATAATTTTTAAGGTAAGGATAAACGGAACAGGTGCTTGTGAAAGTCTCTGTTCTCTGACTTCAAGTCCGGACATACATCATAGGGTATGTCCGGATTTTTATTGATGTATGCAACCAAACAATTGTTTGAACATAAGAAGCGAATAGGCGAATAAAAAAGATATGGTTGCATATACCATATACTGTGACAATTACATCGTAAAAAGACGAACATGACTTATCCTCTTTTTGTGTTTTATGATAGGCAATATGTAACCATATCTAT
>DALZBD010000270.1:0-5978 GCA_031977515.1 Bacteroides sp.
GTCCCAGATGAGTGTGTAGTAAGGGTCTGGTTCTGACGCAAACCGGGTCATTATATTTTTTATGAAGAATTGCAGGAATGTGTTCTGCGCGGACAAGTGATTTCAATGGGTGAATAGTAAAGTCCGGATATCTAACCTAAAGAAAAGAACAAGATGAAAAAAAATATTTTCATTCTATTTGTGTTATTTCTATGTCTTACAACCTCTGAGCTTGTTGCTCAGCATGTAGCGGTAAAGACCAATCTAGTGTATTGGGGGACTACCACTCCCAACCTTTCCATCGAAACCGCTTTGGGTATCAAAACCACTCTGGACCTGCAGGGTACATACAATCCGTTTACCTTTCATGACAATAAGAAACTCCGCCACTGGTCGGTACAGCCCGAAGTGCGTTTCTGGCTCTGCGAAAAGTTCGTGGGTGGATTCTTCGGACTTCATGCCCACCACGGGGTATTCAACGTAGGAGGTATCAAACTTCCTCTGGAGATCTATCCCGGTCTGGAACACCACCGCTATCAGGGCCATGCCACGGGAGCAGGCTTCAGCTACGGCCATCAGTGGTACCTGGGTGCCCACTGGAACTTAGAAGCACAATTTGGCTTTGGCTATACGTATGCCGACTTCGACCGCTACGAATGCCACAAATGTGGCGAACACCTGGGACGCGGACACAAACACTACTTCGGACCTACCAAAATGGGAGTATCCCTTGTATACCTTTTCAAATCCAAAAAGTAAATCCACGTATGAAACGAATCTATATCATCACCCTGCTTCTTGTATCGGTAACCCTCACCGTGTTCGCACAAAAACGCATCGGAGGGGTACATATCTATCCCATTCACCTGGAAGAAAAGCAAGACAGCCTCTTGCTGGAAATGGATGTGTTTGTGGATGGCAAGACGATGAACAAGTGCCAGAGTTGGACGATCATCCCTTTCCTGGCTACGGCAGATTCCACTCATTGTATCGAAATGCCCCTTGCCCTGATCAACGGACGCACCAAAGCACGGCTGTTCAAACGCAAAGAGAAATTTGGAAACCGCTACCTGATGGCCAATTATCCCTCTTACAAGCTCGATAAAAAGAAGAAAAGGGATGTGGTCTTCCGGTATTCCTATCAGACTTCGTACCAGCAGTGGATGGACACAGCTTCTCTACATATCAAACAGGTCCTGGGCTCCTGCGCCAATGTCGAACAGTGGTTTGTGCTGAGCGATGTGGCGCAGGTAGAACTCATGCCTTATATCGCCTACCAGGTGGAGCCCCGGCTCAGCTTTATACGGCCCGAGAAAGAAACAAAAGTACTTTCCCGTGAGGGCTCTGCTTACTTAGATTTCCAGGTGGGACGTTCGGAGATCCTGCCTAACTTCCGGCGCAATCCGCAGGAACTGGCCAGGATCAACGATATGCTTTCCAACATACGCAACGATAAGGATTTTGAGATTTCTGCCCTGTATGTGACCGGCTATGCTTCTCCCGAGGGCAGCTGGAAGAGCAACGACAAGCTCTCCTACGACAGGGCCGAGGCTCTCCGACGCTACATCCAGGGACGCTTTGGTATCTCCAGTCAGATGATCACGGTAGGCAATGTGCCTGAGGACTGGGAGCGATTGACCCGCATGATCCATGAAGGTGAGATGTCAGGTAAGTATCAGGTACTGGAAATTATTGAAACGGTGTCCGATCCGGATGTGCGGGAAAGCCGCCTGCGTGTGTTAAGTGGTGGTGCTCCCTTCCGGTATATGCTTAGCGAGATGTTTCCCGCTCTCAGACGGGTAGAATATAAGGTGGAGTTCACCGTCAAGGAATACTCCTTAGAGGAGTCTGAGGCGATCATGCAGAAGAATCCCGAACAACTCAATCATTACGAACTTTCCGTATTGTATGACAGCTACCCGGAGGGTTCTGTAGAAAGAGAGAAGATTGCTGATATGATCCTGCGTATGTTCCCCGATGATGCGATCGCCAACCACAATGCTGCCGCACGCCTGCTAGCCGAGGGGCAGGTGGAGCAGGCCAGAAGACACATCGAAAAGACAAACGATATTCCACAGGCCTACAACAGCATCGGTGTGTATTACATGCTGACCGAGGATGTGGACAAGGCGGAAGAGTACTTTGGCAGGGCTTTGAAAGCGGTAGGTGCGGACACGCCGTACACCGCCGAGGATGTATTGCACAATATCGAAGAGCTGAAGATGAAACGCGAGGATATCAAAAAAAGGGAAAGATACAATAGATGATGGTGAGAAGTTTGTCAGAGGTGTTTCCTGCTGCGCTGTGCTGAGACGCAAGGTATTGCGTCTCTACAAAGGACATCGCGTTAAAAACACAAACGGTATTGAAAACACAAACGATATTAAAAACATACACGATGTAGAGACGCAATACCTTGCGTCTCAGCACAGCGTAGCAGAAAATATAGCGCGGCATACATCGCATCAAATAAAGAATTCCAAGATAAACAAACTACTTTTTATTAATTAAATTTTTAAACGTGATGAAAATTAACAAATTGATCCTATCTGCAGCTGTAATCGCTTTCGGGCTTGCCAGCTGTAATCAAAACGATGATCCTAAGGTAAAAACCGATGGTTCTTCAGATCTTTTCTTACAGATCTCTCAGGCACAAACAACAGACAACACCCGTGCCATTTCGGAGAGTGTAGCAGCTGGTGAAGTAACTGAGTTCAGCGAAGGTGGTCTCTTCTTTACAGACAATGCTGGTAATATCCTGAATTACACCCGTATCACCAGCGATGGTAGTACAGGTACATTCACCATCACCCAACTTCAGAAAGGTGTGATCATTGAAAATGTAAGTACCAGTGCAACAAAACTGCAGATCGTAGGTGGATATGATTTCGGCTCAAACGACTATGCTACTATGGCTCAGGTAGCTGCTATTGTCACTGACCTGGAAGAGCAAGCCGACCGTAGTAATTACGGTATAGGGAATGCCACTCTTTTCGGCTCGGGAGACTTGAAAGACTTCACCGGACAGCTTCCTGCTTATATAGCTTATGTGGCTGCAGGCGGTACTGAAACAGCTGATAAAGAAGTTGCAGTGGAACTCAAAGCCCTTATGGCTCGTTTCGAGATCACACAATTGCGTTCGGACAATTCTGACCCAGCTGTAACTCACAATGTAGACGAATTTACTCTCGCCGGTATCTATATCGATAATATCTATTATCAATTGGGTATTACCGGAGAGCTGAATAGTGCTTCTACTCTCTATTATTTCGGACAAAACCAGGATCCTGATAATTTCGACAACAAATCTACCGGTGGTGAATATTTTGACTACAATGGTGTCAACCCTTATGACAAAACCGACGATACTACCTGGAATTGGGAACATCTGTTGTTCAACAACCAGAATATGGGTTCATCTACACCAAGTGCCAATGGTGATACGTTTGCACCGGATGATGTAAGCGGTGTTGCACAGGTATGGAGCTACAACTTCTTCCCGGTTGCCAACACTACCAGTCCTCATATCGTATTCCACCTGACAGGTGTGAAGGTAGAGGACAAAACCAGTATAGGAACTATTACTTATTTTAACGGTACTGGCGAAGCCTATCTGGTTGCTACCAAATTCCGTAATAAGGTTGGAAACGGTCTTGTAAACTTCGAAGGAGGATGGATCTACAGACTTGAAGATGTTGTATTCAACTACAACGATCTGGGTGAAGAGCCGGGTCCGGATCCTGATGACGAATTCTCTGTATGGGTAGAAGTAAGCATCATGCCCTGGAAAGACAAAAGCATCGTGATCGAGTGGTAATCACATACCTATCCTGAATTTTCACGAGGGTATATCAGAAGTCCTTATGGAACCTTTTCAAGGTTGAATGTGGTGTGTGCTTCGCACCCCATGGTTTCGTCTTCTGTCAGCTTCACTAACGTTACGCAGGCAGGCCTCAATCACTGGGCTATTTATGAATCCCCTACAGGGCTATACACCTACTTTTGATATACCCTCGTATTTAAAACCCAACCGAAAACTTTATTTCAGACAATGAAGGTAAAATTCGTTTCATCTCTTCTCTGCCTTTTACTGAGCGTCACGGCTTGTGTAAAGGAGAATCTCGACGACTGTCCGGACGAAGAGATCACCCGGCTCGTATTGCAGTTCGAATACGACGACCTTACGGGTAAAGATGTCTTTGACCAGCGCATAGAGATGATCGACGTTGCCTTATTTGATGCCTCTCAGACATTAGTGTCTCACGACAGCTATCGGCGCACCTCACTCACAGACAGAAGCGTTGAATATATACTGGAGGCAGGTACCTATTATGTGGTCTGCTGGGGCGACATAACTGCCGTAGGGCAGGAGTTACCAGCCGTCGATTCCCGTCTGGGCAGCCATCTCGGGGAATTGGTGATCCATCATACCGGCAATGGCGTCAGTCCCATGCATTATGCACCGGATTACAGAGATTTCGTACGTCCCACAGGGACGACACGTGCCGGAGCAGAGTATGATATATATAAGGTAGAGGTAGAACCAGGCAAAACTACCTATAAGACCGAGGCTTTTATGTGTGCCTACCGCACCATAAACGTCTACATCTCCGGAATAGAGGGGCTTCTCAGCCATCCATCTTCTTTTCCATTTGCCGGAATCAAAAATATGCAGGGAGCTTATGACTACTACCTGCAATGCGTGGATGATCTCTTTATAGATATAGAAAAAATCACAACTGAAGTAGAGATCCGGGAAGAGTCTTACGCACGCGCTTCTTTTTATGTGCCTCATTTTGAAGCACTCAACAATTATGAAATTTACATAACAGGGAATATACAGAACGCCTCTTTTTACGAGAAAGTGATGCTGGAAGATTTCCTGAGAGACAATGATATAAGTGTGTATGATGGAGACGAACTGGTCATAGACATCTGTTTCAAATACCTGAACAACGTATTTGTAGGGGTGGAGAACCCCGGCTGGAACGACGATGTGATATTTCCTGAGTTCTGATAAATCCCATTATACCATTCGGAGCATTTGTAGAGATTGAAAGTTATGAGAGAAACATTAAAAAATATATGGAAGTTGATAGGTGTGGCAGGAATCCTGTCGTGCATACTACACGGATGTATAGATGATAATGCCGGGTACAAAACAGACTCGGAAGAGACAGGCGTCACCCTGTCTTTCTCATTGCCTGCTCCGGCCGCGGGAGAAGCCCTGCTGCAAACAGACGAACATGAAATAAAAACGATTGATGTACTGGTATTCGAAGCAGGAGGAGATTTTCTCTACTCTTCCGCCGGAACGCTTGATCTGACGCATCCGGGCACAAACCTGACCACTAAGTATTTCAGTACCAATCTGAAGAAAGCTACCGCGGTAGACCTTATTATACTGATCAACGGCAGAGATGAACTGATCGCAGCCGGTCTGAGTGAAAATGACAACCGTGCCACTGTATTAAGTTCACTGGTGGTGAACCTGACCAGTGGAAACGCATGGAACACAGACGTATCCGATCCGGGATACCGGGAAATCCCCATGGCAGGTGCCATCCTGAATCAACCCATTACCCAAGATACAGGTCCCCGGGATGCCCCATTGACAGCCACAGTGGTAAGAATGCTGGCCAAAGTGGATATTGTACTGACGGATGCACTGCATGACAGCGGCAACGGATGGACCATGCACCAGGTCTACTATTACAGCGGAAACTACGCCGGAAATATCTTCCCGGAAGAATCCTCTTATACCTGGGGAACGGACGTGACTACTCCCACCGTGCCTGTCGGTGTCAAAGAGGACAGAGGGACCCCTTATGTGTACAACACAAGCGGTGCATACAACCCACAGGGGTGTGCAGACCAGATCTATATCTTTGAATCCCTGGCCGGAGGCAGGAACAACGAAGCCTGGAACAGCTATCCCTGCTTAGTAGTAGCTGTTTCACACAACGACGATCCCGGAAATATCCGCTATTTCAGGGCGG
>DALZBD010000271.1:0-5967 GCA_031977515.1 Bacteroides sp.
GTTTTTGACTGTGATAGCCTTTGTGGCTCTTGTTTGTTCATTGGTCTGTTTCGTCAGGTTGTTGCTTAGTTTGCGTAAGCAGGAGGTGTTTGTGTATAAAAATGTAGTAAGATTGCGGATCATATCCGGTACAATTGTTTTTATTCTATTGGTTATGGGGCTGTCTATATATGTCGATCATTCTCTGGCCAGGGAAGTATTAAATATTCCTGGATATGAATTGAAGGAGTTTAGCTGGCCTTATAAAGAGGGCATCTCTTTGGGAATATTGCTGGCTTTGTTTGCTGAGATATTTGCTTACGGGATAAAACTCCGTGAAGAGCAGGAATTCATTGTTTGATAAAATGTAGCGTATGAAATACAGGATATATATATTGCTCATACTCTCTATACTGTCTTTTGTGTGGGCTTTCACAGATAATTTTGAAGAAGATTTCCATAATGGATTCGAAGGCGTACAGTTTGTCTCTGTTGAAGCCATACAGCCTCCCGGTACCGATTATGAGTTAAGCTCTGTTTCTTTCCAACAAGAGGAGGATAAGGATTTGAATCTTCTGCAAGGCTTCTTTATGGCTTTTTTAGGGATTGCTATGTTGTGTAGTGCGGTTTGCTTTGTAGAAGTCTTGCTGAGTGTACGCAAGAAAAAGATATTTATCCGTCACAATGTATACCGTATGCGTATCATTGCTTATACAGTGATTGCAGGTATTCTCTATTCTGGGGTGGAAGACTATTTCGCCTATCAGGCAGTTCGACAGATGTTTGATGTGCCAGGCTATCAGATGGGTATATATACTTTTCCTTTTGGTGTACTTATGATAGCTTTGCTGTTTGCCGTATTCACTGAGGTCTATGCTCAGGGAGTGGAGATGAAGGAAGGACAGGAACTGACGGTTTAATAAAAAGAAAAATTGAAATGGCAATAATAGTAAATTTAGATATCATGATGGCACGGAGAAAGATCTCTCTGGGAGATCTGGCCGAACGGGTGGATATCACTCCTGCCAACCTGTCTATCCTGAAGACCGGGAAGGCCAAAGCGATCCGCTTTTCTACCCTTTCGGCAATCTGCAAAGAGTTGGATTGCCAACCCGGTGATATCCTCGAATATCAGGAAGGAGAAGACCAAGATGAATAGTTGCTCCGCATCTCCGGATCAGCTATTCATCTTGGCTTTATACGCCAACGCATACAGGCGTATCTGCTTTACCATAGCCAGCAATCCATTGCTGCGTGTGGGGGAGAGATGCTCTTTCAGCCCGATCTTATCTATGAAGTAAAGGTTGGCATCCAGTATCTCGTCCGGTGTATGTCCCGAGAGTACCCGGATCAGCAATGCTACAATACCTTTGACGATGAGTGCGTCACTTTCCGCTTTCAGTACTATTTTCCCGTCTATCAGGTCAGCCTGTAGCCATACCCGGCTCTGGCATCCTTCTATCAGGTTTTGTTCGGTTTTATATTTCTCATCTAAGGGCTCCTGTTCGTTGCCCAGATCTATCAGCAATTGGTAACGATCCATCCAGTCGTCGAAGTCACTGAATTCTTCAATTACCTGATCCTGTAATTCATTAATTGTCATCATTCCGGTTTTCGTTTTTTCTGTAAAGGGATACAGGGATTATAAAGCCATCCGCTGTATCCATGAGTTGTTCATCTTATTTCTCTGCGTACAAGACTGCCAGCACTGTTTCTCCTACGGCTTTCAATGTCTGGCGATCGATGTTTTCCATCGTGTCGTTTACTGTGTGCCAGAAGTGTCCATACGAATAATTATCGTCATGAGGGATAATATCAATGGTTTTGATACGGGCAAGTCTGTTTACAAACAGATGATCGTCAATGGAGTAACCGGTTTTTTCATCTATGAAATACTTTGAATGCCCTGTTTCTTTGGCTTTTTTCCATACCTTCTTTACAATATCCGGTGCATATTGTATCGAATATCCCTCCTGCAGGAATTTCGCATCCTTTCCACCCACCATATCCAGCAGGATGCCAAACCGGGCATTGTATCCTTGTACGTGTGGTACGCGCGACCAGTATTGCGACCCCAGGCACCAGGATTCTTCAGCGTGTCTGCCGTTGGAAAAACGGGGCTCTCCGTAGTCTTCAGCATCGAAGAAGATGATATCTACTCCCAGTTCCGGCTCATTGTCCTGTATGGCACGGGCAATCTCCAGCAATACACCCACACCGCTGGCTCCATCGTTGGCTCCCATGACGGGGGTATGCCAGTTTTTTTCATCCGGGTCGGCATCCGACCATTTACGGGTGTCCCAGTGAGCGAAAAGAGCGATCCGTTTTTTCTTCTCCGGACTGTAAGCACCAATGATGTTGCGTGATTTCAGGATGGTACCGTCGTATGCGATCAGAGCCGCATATTGGTTGGTGACTTTCGCACCGAACTCTTCCAGCTTATTCGCAATATATTCTCCGCAGGCTATATGCTGTGGGGTATTGGGTACACGGGGACCAAAAGCAACCTGTGCATCTACATACGTATATGCACTGTCGGCATTGAATTCCGGTACCTGTACCGTATTTTCTGATGCGGGAACCTGCTTGCCGTTCGAACCACAGGATATAAGCAGCAGTCCGCACAAAGCAAGGGTCAGGAGATAGATCTTATTTCTCATATTTATTTTTATTTGAATCCTCAGTATAGAGAGTCTGTTTGCTGCCGGCAATCGTATCCGGCAGAGCTACACAGTTTCCTCTTTGTGGGTGCAAAAACGAAGCTGCACCTCTTTCTTGCCCACCTCCAACTCCACCAACGCACCGTTGATGAGCGGATAATTGTCTTTCACGTGCCCCACCGGAAAGTTGAAACAGATCGGATAGTGGTATCCTTTCAACAGATCCGCCAATGCGCCGTACAGCTCTTTCCCCAGTGATTTGTCCTCTTCATATTCGGTAAACTGTCCGATGATCAGTCCCGACAGCTGATCCAGCACCCCACCCAGCTTCAGGTTGTAGAGCATACGCTCTACAGCGTGTGGACGTTCGCCGATGTCTTCTATAAAGAGAATAGTACCTTTGGCGGGAATGTCCATCGGTGTTCCTCTCAGGCCATAGAACACTGCAAGGTTTCCACCCCGCAGGATGCCACTTGCCTTTCCCGTATGATTGAGGCGATGAGCCTTGCAACTGTATTCCGGCAACTCTCCGAAAAGGATCTGTTTCAGATACAGCGTGCTGGGGTCGTCTTTTTTCTCTATGGTGAGGTGGCGTGCCATCGGAGTGTGCAGCGAAGCAAACCCCTGACTCTGGTACAGATTGTGAAGAGCGGTAATATCGCTATAACCCATCAGCCATTTCGGATGTTCACGGAATCGGGTAAAGTCTATCAGATCCAGGATATGTACTACCCCGTACCCGCCGCGGCTGCAAAAGATCGCTTTGATCTCCTCGTCATCCATGGCTTTCTGCAGATCCCGGTGGCGTTGCCGCACGGTACCGGCATAGAGTCCGTGCGCACTTCCGGCATGTTTGCTTAGTACGGGTTGTAATCCCCACGAAGAGAGATGTTCGCAGGCCCCTTTCAGGAATTTCTTGTCAATTTTCCCCGAAGGCGATATAATAGCTATCTTATCTCCTTCCCGTAGGTAAGGAGGAAATATCATAGGATCCGTTGTTGCCGGAGCGGGTAGTTGATCAATGGTTTGTTCCGTCTTCATCTTCCCTGCAAAAATACATCAAAAAAACCGATCTTTTGGTATGGAAGTAAACTTTCGACAGGTTTCTGTCATTTTGTTAGTTTACGATTGATTTTTTGAAAATGATATGCTGTGGTAATTCGGATTTTTTTCGGATATTTGTTCAAAACCTGACTTTATGGAAAGTATTCGTAGCTTTGCCCAACTCACCCGCCACCTGGAGTCTCTTCAGGTGCGTAAGCGTGTGGCTGTGGTCTGTCCCAAAGATCCAAATACCGACTATGCGTTGACCCGGGCAGTGCAGAAAGGATTTGCAGAGCTGGTTCTGATAGGCAATCCCTCTACCTGGAAGCGTTTCCGGGTAGTGCAGGAGTATCCCGATCAGGTACGCATTGTATCGGTGAAAGACCCGGATGAGGCTGCCCGTGTGGCAGTCAGGATCGTGAAAGAGGGCGACGCCGATATTCTGATGAAAGGTATCATCAATACCGATAATCTCCTGCATGCAGTACTCGACCGGGAAGACGGCTTGTTGCCCAGAGGCAAGATCCTGACCCATCTGGCGGCTATGGAGATCCCTACGTATGAAAAGCTGATATTCTTTTCGGATGCGGCGGTGATTCCCCGCCCTACGTTGCAGCAGCGGATTGAGATGATCTGGTATGCCATTCATACCTGTCGTCAGTTCGGTATCCGTCGTCCGCGTATCGCCCTGATCCATTGTACCGAAAAGGTAAGCTCCAAATTCCCTCATTCGCTGGACTATGTGAATATTGTGGAATTGGCCGAAGCCGGGGAGTTTGGTGATGTCATTATCGACGGCCCGCTGGATGTGCGTACCTCCTGTGAGGCAGTGAGCGGAGATATCAAAGGGATCGTTTCGCCCATCAACGGAAAAGCCGATGTGCTGATCTTCCCCAATATTGAGTCGGCCAATACCTTTTATAAGTCGGTGTCCCTTTTTGCGCGTGCCGAAATGGCAGGAGTACTGCAAGGACCTATGTGTCCGGTGGTATTGCCTTCGCGTAGCGATTCCGGTCTTTCCAAATACTACAGCCTGGCCATGGCCTGTCTGGTTACCCCTTCAAGCAAGTAGTTATGAATATACTCGTTATCAATCCCGGTTCCACCTCCACCAAGATTGCGGTATATGCCGATCAGACGGCGGTTTTTACGGTGAATATCCGCCACGAGCCGGAGCAACTTGCTCCTTTTGCCTGTATCACCGACCAACTTTCCTTTCGCAGGGAGGTGATTCTGCAGGAACTGAATACCAGACAGATCGCATTCTCATTCGATGCGGTGATCGGTCGGGGAGGACTGTTGAAACCGCTTCCGGGAGGTGTCTATCGCATCAACGAACGGATGAAACACGATGCGATGGATCCCAACAGGCAGCATGCCAGTAATCTCGGATGTCTGTTGGCCGACGAGATCGCTTCCTTTTCTCCCGGTTGTCTGGCATTGATCGCCGATCCGGTGGTGGTGGATGAATTGGACGATATAGCCCGTATTTCCGGATTGCCCATGCTGCCCCGGCTTTCTATTTTTCACGCACTCAATCAGAAAGCTACGGCACGGCAATATGCAAAGGACGAGGATGTTCCCTACGAAACGCTGCGACTGATCGTGTGTCACCTCGGAGGAGGTATTTCTGTCGGAGTTCACCGCCATGGCAGGATTGTGGAGGTAAACAATGCGCTGGAGGGGGAGGGACCTTTTGCTCCCGAACGCTCGGGTACACTTCCGGCCGGGCAGTTGGCAGAACTCTGTTTCAGCGGACAATATACCCACGCGGAGATCCGGAAGATGCTGGCCGGGCGGGGAGGACTTTTCGCGCACGCAGGTTCTACTTCGGTCGCCGATCTGGTGGAGCAGGCAAAGCAGGGCGATACGCAGACAGAGTTGCTTCTGGATGCTATGGTGTATCAGGTGGCACGGAGCATCGGTGCGGCTGCTACTGTCCTGTGCGGACAGATCGATGCGATCCTGCTCACGGGCGGTATTGCTTATTCGACGTATATCATGTCACGCCTCGAAAAGCGTATCCGTTTTCTGGCTCCTATCCGGCTCTATCCCGGAGAGAATGAGATGAATGCACTTGCTTCCAATGCATGGGGTGCTTTGTCCGGTGAGTTTCCTGTCAGAGAATACAACTGAGCCGGGGGCGGAAAGGCTTTATTTTCTTTTCCGGATCATTTTTTCTTTCCGTAGTTTCTTCCGATCTCAACAGATGATGTACGAATAGGCAAAGAGTAGAGTCCCCCGACTCTACTCTTTGCCTGTCCTTTTGTTTTGATCAGAAACA
>DALZBD010000272.1:0-5954 GCA_031977515.1 Bacteroides sp.
GTTTATCTGCTTATTCCGTTTGTGAATATTTATTTTGGTATCAAACTTTATATCGAACTGGCAAAAGCTTTCGGGAAAGATATAGGTTTCGCCATTGGTCTGCTGCTGTTGCCTGTTGTATTTATCCCTATGCTTGGGTTTGGTGACGCGGAATATCAGCCGGCATAAAGAGGTTTCATCGTTTTAGAGAGAAAAGAGGTTTGCAGACAGAAGAGAAATAGGATGTAAAGTGTATGAGCCCGGACATAAGGTATGTTAAAACACATACTATACCAGGCTTATATATGAGGCGCATGACACATCAGATGCATTACAGGTAAAATCTTCGGGATGTAAAAGCTCTGATATACAATAAGTCTTACATATAATATATTTGATACATATCCACAAGAGCCTGTCTCCGGACAGATCTTTGACAGTATATCTCTTATAGATTGAAACTTTTTACAGTAATACCCCTTGTTTCGTGCATTTTTTGATGATAAAATGCTCAGAACAAGGGGTGTTTTATGTCCCGGCTTACAGTCTAAAAAGAAGACGGTTTCACTTTTCTATGTTGAAATGATCTCCCGTCCGTGTAAACAAAAGATGAGACCCTAACGTACAGTTTCTGTATGATGTAATTTCAACGTTCCCTGGTATTAACCATCAGATAATGGTCATGACCGGAGGGAGTAATCGTAAATAAGTAAATCATCAATTCCTCAGGGGTGTATATCCAGAATGATTTTTCCATGTGTGAATTTCTGTGAGTCAGGTGTCTGGTGAAGGAACGTGGCCCAAGCGAGTTCAGTTTCTTTGAGCGTATATACCTTAGCTACATCACAGATCACTTTTCCCTCTTCAATGAGTGTAGCGATGGATCGCAGTCCCTCTGCGTCAGGGTGTACTACCATAGGGATGGCAGTGACTTGTCCGGGTACATTGGCTCCTTTGGCGATACCTGTCGTGGTGACCAGCCGGCCTCCCTCTTTCAGCACTTCGAAGGATCTGATCTGGGTATCTCCTCCGACCAGGTCGATAACCAGATCCACATCTTTGACGATGTCGGTGAAGTCCTGCGTCTTGTAATCGATAAACTCGTCTACATGCAGGTGCGAGACAAAATCCCTGTCGTGGGCATTTGCCGTACCGTATACGTATGCTTTACTGTTTTTGGCAAACTGCACGGCAAAGGTTCCTACTGCTCCCGCGGCACCGTGTACCAGTACTTTCTGGCCGGGCTGAAGCCCGCCATGTTCGTAGAGAGCCTGCCAGGCCGTAAGGCCGACGTGTGGTACCGAGGCAGCTTCCACGAAAGAGAGAGTAGAGGGTTTGGGAGCAAGTTCACCGGGAGAGAGTGCGATGTACTCGGCGTAGGTACTACCCATAGTTTTGGCATATACTTCCTGTCCGGGAAAGAGATCCTGAACATTTTCTCCTACTTTGTCCACCACCCCTGCCAGGTCGAAACCGGGTATCCAGGGAAATGTCAGGGGCATACTTTCTTTCATGTTTCCCTGTGCGATGGAAACTTCAAGATGGTTGACAGAGGTCGCGTAGATACGTACCCGTACCTGGTCGGCGTTGATCGCAGGTGTGGAAACTTCTTCGTAGCGCAACCCTTCGGGCAGGCCGTAACTGTGCAATTCGATTGCTTTCATATTGTAAGGTTTAAGTGCTCACCTGTCGGAGATATATCCTGTGTGCGGGTATATCGGTTTCCGGTATGTTTTCCCGGAGTGTTCTCTGTGGGAGAGACTCCGTTCTTCCCGGGTATCCTGTTTCCGGTAAAGACTTTATATAAACCATGAAAAGAGAAATATGTTTACGGATAAGAGGTAGTTTTTAAAGAAGAAATTCTGTTTTATGTTTTTGTGTCGCGAAGAAAAGACAAAACCTCTCTTCCTGAGAAATGTGATTATGTGGAGGCATCATGGAGCCATATTTCTGTATACAGCCATTCATTCAGTCCCTTACCCTAATAAAAAAGCCCCCGCTCAGATAGCAGAGGCTTTATATATAAGTTGGGAGTATCTCCCTTTTATTTTTTATTCTGTTGTTTGTTGCGTTCCTGCATCAACCGTTCCTGTTCTTTCTGCATGGCTTCGAGGCGTGCGGCAAAACCGGATTTCTTTTTTTCCGGACGTGTGGCGCGACGCGCTTCCATACCAGCCAGCAACTTATTTTCATCTGTTGTCTTGCGCAATACGATCATAGTGACCACGCTGATCAGGGTAGAGATGAAATAGTAGTAGTTGAGCCCGGAGGGGAACTCGTTGAGGATGAAAAGGAACATGACCGGCATGAAGTACATCATCCATTTCATGGCTGCCATCTGCGGTTGCGCTCCGTTGTCCTGTTGCGCCATCGTATAGCGGGTGTTGAGGATGTTGGTCACGGTCATCAACACACAGAAAAGACTCAAGTGGCTTCCCAGGAACGGAACATGGAACGGGAAGTTGATAAACGCATCGTAGGTAGAGAGATCGTCTGCCCACAGGAAGCTCTGCTGACGCAATTCGATGGCACTTGGCACGAACATAAAGAGAGCCATGAGGATCGGGAACTGTAGCAGCATCGGCAGACAGCCACCCATCGGACTCACTCCGTATTGGCTGTATAGTCCCATGACCTCCTGCTGTTTCTTCATAGCATCTTCCTGCTTTGGGTATTTCTGATTGATCTCGTCGATCTGTGGCTTGAGTACCCGCATTTTGGCGGAAGACATATAGGTCTTCCAGGTAGCCGGGAAAACCACTATTTTTACCAGAATGGTCAGGATCAGCAATACCACTCCCATGGAAAGCCCCCAACTGCTGAGCCAGTCGAAGATGTTGATGGTGATGAATTTATTGATCCAACGTACGCCTGGCCATCCCAGGTATACAAGATTGTTGAGCTGCCAGCGGTCTTTACGGTCTTTGCCCTTATCGAATGATTTGAGCGTCTTGTAGTGGTTGGGGCCGAAATAGAAATGCATTTCAGTAGCTTCTGTACCCGATGGATCGAAGAAGGTGCTCATTTCCGCGGAATAGTTTTTGATATATCCGCTTTCACGTTGCTGGGGAACAGAAGCGATATTCGCTTTTTTGAAGTCCTGGTCTGCAATGAATACAGAGGAGAAGAACTGGTTTTTGAACCCGATCCAATCCAGGTCCTGTGCCAGGGCTTTCTCTTCGGCTTTTCCTTCCGAGAGGTTGTTTGTATCGTCTCCTGCTACTTTGTAATACAGGCGGGAGAGACGGTTCTCATACACAAATCCTTTTTCCTGCTGACGGGAATTCTGTGACCACTCGATGTCTACGCTTTTGGTATTAGCGAGCAGTTTATCTCCCATGTTGGTGGCCTGGATGGTAAAGTCTACCAGGTAGCTGTCGGGCTTCAAAGCGTAGTTGAAGTCGATGTAGCTCACACTATCCGCCTGCAGGCGCAGGGTGACGCTGGTATCTGTCTGATCCACTACATTGAAATAATAGTTTTCGCTGTACACTCCTGCTTCCCGGTTGTAGAAGAAGAAGTTGAAATGGGTTTCCTCCTGATTGAACAGTTCCAGTGGGTTGCCCTCCTGGTCGTTGTAGTTTTTCAGGATTACGGAAGACGGACGCCCTCCGAGGCTTGTCAGGTTGAGTTCTATCACACTGTTGCCCAAGGTGATGATCTGTTCTGTACCTTGTGAAGCTGCGAAAAACATAGAAGTGGAGTCGCCGACAACTATTTTGTTTTCATTGGCCAGTGCAGCGTTTATTTTCTCTTCGGCCTCTCTTTGCAGAAGCTCGATGGCGATGGAGTCGTTGTATTGCTTCATGGCTGCGACCTGTTCGGCGTTGGGACGGCTGAAGTAGCTGAAACCGATCAGCAACAGAGCAATGAGTACAAATGCGGTAATGGTATTTTTATCCATAACAGATTATTTACGAAAAACGGGCCTCTGACTTGTCAGGGAGCTGTGAGACCACCGATCCTTCTGATCCGTAGGCATACAGCCGGCTCGTCTTTACGTTCTGGTGATTAAATTATTGTTTTCAGTTTACTGGCCTTGTATAGCCGCTTTGACAAATGATACAAAGAGCGGATGGGGTTTCAGGACCGTACTGCTATATTCGGGGTGGAACTGTGTACCGATGTACCAGGTGAGTTTGGGTATTTCAACGATCTCTACCAGATCCGATTCGGGGTTGACCCCTACACATTTCATGCCTGCATTCTCGTATGCGTCGCGATAGGCGTTGTTGAATTCGTAGCGATGACGGTGGCGTTCCTGAATATGTTCCTGTCCGTAGGCTTCATAGGCTTTAGAGCCTGGGCGAACCACACATTCGTATGCACCCAGACGCATGGTACCTCCCATATCGGTCACAGCTTTCTGCTCTTCCATGAGGTCGATCACATTGTTCTTTGTCTTTTCGTTCATCTCTACCGAATGCGCATCTTCCAGACCCAGTACATTGCGGGCAAACTCAATGGCCATGCACTGCATACCGAGGCATATACCGAAAGTAGGGATGTTGTTTTCACGTGTATAGCGGGCAGCTACAAATTTGCCTTCCACTCCCCGCGAACCGAATCCGGGACAGATCACGACACCGTTTACACCTGAGAGGGCTTCTGCCACATTTTCCCGGGTGAGGTCTTCCGACTGTACATATTCGATCTTCAGTTTCCGGTCGTTGTAGGTCGCGGCCTGCGAAAGCGACTCCAGAATGGATTTATAGGCATCCTGTAATTCCACGTATTTGCCAACCAAAGCAATGGTCACCTCTTCGGTAGCGTTTGCACGTCGGTTGAGGAATTCTTTCCATGGACCCAGTGGCGGACGTTCGCCGATGGGAAGCCCCATCTTTTCCAGAATGGTCTCGTCGAGTCCCTGTTCCTGCATCAGGAGAGGTACTTCGTATATGGTAGAGGCGTCGATAGATTGCACTACAGCTTTTTCTGCAACGTTGCAGAAGAGAGCCACCTTTTTGCGCAGGTTGGCGTTGAGGTCATGTTCCGTACGCAATACCAGAATATCGGGTTGTACTCCCAATGATTGCAGTTCTTTGACAGAATGCTGTGTGGGTTTGGTCTTCAATTCTTTGGCAGCGGCCAGAAAGGGTACATACGTAAGGTGTACAGACAATGCGTTGTGTCCGAGTTCCCATTTGAGTTGGCGGATGCTTTCCAGGTAGGGGAGCGATTCTATATCTCCTACGGTACCGCCGATCTCTGTGATCACAAAGTCGAATTTATATTTGCTACCGAGCATTTTGACGTTGCGTTTGATCTCGTCGGTGATGTGCGGGATCACCTGTATGGTCTTTCCTAAGAAATCTCCGCGACGCTCCTTGTCTATCACACTTTTGTAGATCCGGCCGGTAGTGATATTATTGGCCTTAGTAGTCTGGATACTCAGAAAACGCTCGTAGTGTCCGAGATCAAGGTCGGCTTCGTGGCCGTCGACAGTGACGTAACATTCTCCATGTTCGTAGGGATTAAGAGTTCCCGGGTCGATATTGATGTAGGGGTCGAATTTCTGAATAGTGACTTTATACCCTCTTGCCTGTAGCAATTTGCCGATGGAGGATGAGATAATGCCTTTTCCCAGAGAAGAGGCTACACCACCGGTGACGAAAATATACTTTGTTTCTCCCACAGCTGATACTGTTTTATTGTTTAAGTAATGACTTGTCGCATAATAGATAGGGGATCGGCAGAAATACTTTGTTGGAACTTTGCATACCTTTCCCTCTAAAAGGCGCAAAATTACAAAAAAATGACCAAGAAAGGTGACGTCGGGATGAATTTTTCCTAAAAACATGTGAAAAAGAAAATGAATCCTTCCGAAACGTCGGACAGAGGTAGATAGGGTGGATATCGGTGTGGGGTTATTTGTTTGAAAAATAAAATAGTATAGGATTTCTTTTCTTTTTTAGACACAAGTATGCGTCTCTACAAGTGTATTACCTTCAAAAGAAAATACAATCGGTGTAGAG
>DALZBD010000273.1:0-5938 GCA_031977515.1 Bacteroides sp.
CATTGAAAAAAGTTTTAAAAAGCTGGGGTCCGGTGTTAAAGCACCTGAAATAAGCGCGAAAAACGAATATACGGTTCTGCGGCAATTCAAAGCCACCATCCACCATTATATACAGGACAAGAATGGTCTAAAAAATTCGTAGCCATCGGATTTTCAGCGGCAAAATCACTCTTATTATCTATAATTTTATATAAAACTTCCATTTTAGGCTCGGTGAAGAAAAAAATGTTCCTATTTTTGCATCTTGTAAATAAACACAGTCTTTCAAAATGAGAATAAACTTTTTAGCAGTCATAACAGGCATTTTTGTTTGTTGTTTCCTTACCGTTGCTTGCCTTGACTCTAACAACACTACCTACGAATATAGTTCGGATGCCACTATTCGTACCTTCATTCTGGACTCGATCTACAAGGATATCACTTATACTTTTACCATAGATCAGATCAAAGGGGAAATCTATAACGAAGATTCTGTCCCTATGCAGGCAGACACGATCATCAACAAAATCCTGATCAAAAAGATTGAGACTTCCGGTATTGTGTTTACGGGAGACACCCTTCTCAACCTGACTGATTCGTTCGACCTCACCAAGCCTCTTTTGGTAGAAGTGAAGGCATTGGATGGAATTCATACCAAAGAGTATACAATCACAGTCAACAGACACACCCAGGATCCCGATTCCCTGAAATGGTCAGATGGTCCGGTCACCGACAGTTTTTCCGGCGGAGTTGTGACCGGAGAGCAAAAAGCTGTCATTCTGAGCGACCATCTTCTGGTATATGCTTCTCCGGGTATCTGTTACCGTTCATCCGGCCTGTCTACCAATATTTCCTGGGATATACACACCACTCAGGGATTGCCATCTGAAACGGACATACATAGTATTACCTTATACAAAAACAGGCTTTATGCTGCCGCTCCCGTTAGCGGAGATGTATATACATCGACAGACGGTCTGATCTGGGATAAATCAGAGTCTCTCAGTGGAAACGTGGTAACTTTCCTGGCCCCATTCCGTGGAAAGCTAAGTGGAATCAGGAACAATTCAGAAGGAGAAAAGGTATTTAGCATTACAGATGCTGAAGGAGAAAACTGGCTGGAAGAAGAGGGTGGAATGGTTCCTGAAAAATTCCCGTTTACCCTGATCAGTTATGCAGCCTCTGAAACGGCAAATGGAATAGAACGTCTGTTTGTGACAGGAAAGTCTTCCGATTCATCAAAGACCCTGTTGTGGCAATCCTACGACGGTACCGACTGGGCTAGTCTGGACGGAGTTGCTTACGACGACTATATTCCTTATATGGAACATCCGACCATCTTGTATTATGGGGATCTGTTTTATGCATTCGGAGACGAATTTAAAACATTCTATAATTCATCTACAGGAGTAAGCTGGGAAGAAACTGACCCCAAAGGAAAATTCCTTTTCCCTGAAAGATTTGAAGGGCGATCCAAATATTATTCAACCGTAGTGGATGAAAAAGGATACATCTGGATCATCTGGAGTAAGACAGTCAGACAAAACGATGAAGTGTGGAGAGGACGACTCAACCGGGTTGGATTCGAGAGAAAATAACAGGATAAAAAACGTGATCTCCCACATCGGCTTTTTAAAGAGAACAAGATGCCATTGAAGGAACAGATAGATTTCAAACGAATCCCTCAGCATATCGCCATCATCATGGACGGCAATGGGCGCTGGGCCAAACAACATGGCCAGGAGCGTAGTTACGGCCATAAGAAAGGTGCCGACACCGTTCAGCTGATCACAGAGGAAGCCGCCCGCATGGGAGTAAAATTCCTGACTCTGTATACCTTTTCGATGGAAAACTGGCACCGCCCTCAGGAGGAGGTAGAAGCACTTATGGAACTTCTCTTCGACTCTATAGAAGAGGAGACATTCATGAAAAACAACATCCGTTTCCGGATTATCGGCGATCAATTCCAACTTCCGGAGAAGGTACAAAAACGACTTGCGAGTTGTATAGACCATACGTCTCAGAATACAGGCTTGTGTCTGGTACTGGCCCTAAGCTATTCTTCACGTTGGGAGATAGCCGAAGCTGCCAGAAAAATCGCAGCACAGGCCGTAGCCGGAGAAATCTCCCTGTCAGAAATAGATGCTGAATGCGTAGCACGAAATCTGGCGACGGATTTTATGCCTGATCCGGATCTGTTGATACGCACCGGAGGAGAGATCAGACTAAGCAATTACCTGCTGTGGCAGTGTGCCTATTCAGAACTGTACTTCTGCGAGACTTTCTGGCCGGACTTCAATCAGGAGGAGCTACAAAAGGCAATCCTTGATTTTCAGCAACGGGAAAGGCGATTTGGACAAACCAGCGAACAGATTATTAGTTAAGCACATTTATCAGAAACCAAAATTCACAATATACATGCAATATCGAATTTTCTCCATACTTGTTATGATCATCGGCCTGTTGGGACTTTCAACCAGCATGCGGGCACAGGAAACCGACCTGGTGGAAATGGACGAAGACGGCCCAAAACCGGTGATCCTCTATTCAGGTACTCCCAAAAAATACGAAATAGCCGACATAAAGGTACAGGGTGTAGATAATTACGAAGATTATGTATTGATCGGGCTATCCGGACTGGCTGTGGGGCAAACGATAACTGTTCCGGGCGACGAGATCACAGGAGCTATCAAACGCTACTGGCGACACGGTCTTTTCTCGGATGCGAAGATCACAGCGGAAAAGATAGTAGATAACAAGATATACCTGAAAATTTCTTTGACCCAACGTCCCCGTATTTCAGATATACGTTATCACGGGGTAAAAAAATCGGAGCGGGAAGATCTTACCGCACGTCTGGGATTGGTAAAAGGAAGCCAGATTACGCCTAATCTGGTAGATCGGGCCAAAACACTGATCAAACGCTATTTCGATGACAAAGGATTCAAGAATGCTGAGGTATTCATCACACAGCGGGACGATCCGGACAATGAGAACCAGGTATTGGTGGATGTGGAGATTGACAAGAAAGAAAAGATCAAGGTCAATGAGATCATGATTACCGGAAATGAGGTACTGAAAGACTCTAAGATCAAAAAAGTCATGAAGAAGACCAATGAAAAGGGAAAACTGGTCAACTTCTTCCGTACCAAAAAATTCGTTCCGGAACTTTATGAGGCAGACAAAGAGGCTATTATAGATAAGTATAACGAGCTTGGTTACAGGGATGCCCAGATCACAGCGGACAGTGTATGGTCGCACGACGAGAAAACAGTCAACGTTTATTTACAGATAGAAGAAGGTGATAAGTATTACCTGCGAAATGTGACCTGGGTAGGAAACACACTTTACCCTTCCGATCAGCTGGATTTTATGCTTCGCATGAACAAGGGGGATGTGTATAACCAGAAGATACTGAACGAACGTCTCTTTACAGACGATAACGCTGTAGGTAACCTTTACTACAACAATGGATATCTGTTCTATCAGCTCGATCCGGTAGAGGTGAATATTGTAGGTGACTCCATCGACCTTGAAATGCGTATCTATGAAGGACGCCCTGCAACTATCAACAAGATTATTATCAATGGTAACGACCGGTTGTATGAAAATGTAGTCCGTCGGGAACTCCGCACACGCCCGGGTGAATTGTTTAGCAGAGAGGAACTGATGCGTTCGTTGCGTGAAATACAGCAGATGGGACACTTTGATCCGGAAAATCTTCAGCCGGATATCCAACCTGACCCTGTAAACGGGACTGTAAACATTGCCTACGATCTGGTATCCAAAGCCAACGACCAGGTAGAGTTTTCTGCCGGTTGGGGACAAACCGGGGTAATCGGTAAACTCAGTCTTCGCTTTACCAACTTCTCACTTGCCAATCTGTTGCGTCCGGGAGAGAATTACAGAGGTATTCTGCCACAGGGTGATGGACAGACACTGACCATCAGTGGACAGACCAATGCGAAATACTACCAGTCGTACAGTCTCTCTTTCTTTGATCCCTGGTTTGGAGGTAAGCGTCCGAACTCTTTCTCTGTATCGTTGTTCTATTCGCGGCAGACAGACATCAGTAGCCGTTATTACAACCAGTCATACATGAACAACTATTACAATAGTATGTATTATGGAGGCTACGGAACGTATAACTACAACAACTATGCTGATTATTATGATCCGGACAAATCTGTGCAGATCTATGGTATTGCCGCCATGTGGGGAAAGCGTCTTCGCTGGCCGGACGACTACTTTACGTTCTCTGCGGAACTTTCCTACCAGCGTTACGTTCTTAAAGAATGGATGTACTTCCCTGTAACAGACGGAAAGTCTAATAACATCAGTATAAATTTCACATTGGGTAGAAGTTCGATCGATAACCCGATCTTCCCCCGTAATGGATCGGAGTTCTCGTTATCTTTACAGCTGACTCCTCCTTATTCACTGTTTGACGGAGTAGATTACAGCAAGTACAACCAGAACAACCAGAACGATGTGAATAAGATGTATCGCTGGATTGAATACCACAAATGGAAATTCAAATCAAAGACTTATACTGCCCTGACAAGTGCTGTGAAGTGTCCGGTATTGATGACCCGTGTAGAGTTTGGTTTGCTGGGACATTACAACAAATACAAGAAATCACCGTTTGAGACCTTCGATGTAGGAGGGGATGGTATGACCGGATATTCGACCTACGCCACAGAAAGTATTGGACTTCGCGGATATGAAAACAGTTCATTGACCCCATACCGCGGACAGGAAGGTTATGCTTACACCCGTTTGGGGGTTGAACTCAGATATCCATTGATGTTGGAAACAAGTACCAGTATTTATGCGTTAGGATTCCTGGAAGCCGGTAATGCCTGGCATGATATCAAGAACTTCAATCCATTTGAACTGAAACGTTCGGCCGGGGTTGGTGTACGCATCTTCCTGCCAATGATCGGTATGATGGGTATTGACTGGGCATATGGTTTCGATAAGGTATTTGGTTCCAAAGCCTATAGTGGATCACAATTCCACTTTGTTCTGGGACAAGAGTTTTAAATGTTTTACTTAAAAAAACTAAACGTTATGAGAAAGTCTGTTCTGAGTATCGTATTATTGTTTACGATAAGTTTAGCAGCAAACGCACAAAAGTTTGCACTGATTGATATGGAGTATATTATGGAAAATATACCAGCCTATGCACGCATCAATGAACAACTGAATCAAGCTTCCGAGCAATGGCAGCGTGAAGTCGAAGCGGTAGCGCAGGAAGCACAGAAAATGTATCAGGACTACCAGTCTCAGGCAGGTTCCCTGAGCGATGCTCAACGTACCGCCCGGGAAGAATCAATTATTGCCAAAGAAAGGGAAGCAGTGGAAGTACGTCGGAAATATTTCGGTCCGGAAGGAGAACTGTATCAGCGACAGGAAAGTCTGATAGGACCTATCCAGAATCAGATCTATCAGGCAGTAAAAGAGATCTCTGAAAGAAACGGATATGCAGTAGTATTGGACCGTGCATCGGCCAGTAGCATTATTTTTGCATCTCCCAGTATAGATATAAGCGACGAAGTACTCAACAGATTAGGATATTCAAATTAAATTCATACATTTGCAAACAACAACTATAAAATAATCATTAAAATAAACAATAAAACTATGCTTAAGAAAATTGCAATCGTTATTATGTTAGCCCTCCCTTTGGGCGCATTTGCACAAACCTTAAAGTTCGGCCACATGAATTCACAGGAAGTAATCCTGGCTATGCCTGAATACGAAAAAGCCCAGGCTGAATTAGTGGCACTGGACAAAAAATATTCGGAAGAACTTCAACGAACTCAGGAAGAATTCAATCGTAAATACGAAGAATTCCAGAGAGAAGCGGAAACTCTTCCGGAAAATATCGCCCAAAGAAGACAAAAAGAGCTCCAGGATATGTACGAACGTCAGGAACAATTCCAGCAAGACGCAT
>DALZBD010000274.1:0-5929 GCA_031977515.1 Bacteroides sp.
TTCCAGGCAGTTTCGTCACGATCCAGAGATACGCCGACAATTTCCAAACCTTTACCTTTATATTTCTTATACATATTCACAATGTTAGGCATTTCCCGGATACAAGGGCCGCACCAGCTGGCCCAGAAATCCAGAACTACGTATTTACCTTTACCTGCATAGTCGGAAAGCTTAACTGTAGCCCCCTGTGGAGAAGGCATCTCAAAATCGGTAAATTTCTGCCCAACCGAAGTTCTCCGGGCAGTTGCCTGTTGTTGATTGATCAGAACTACTGTCGGATCGTTTTGGTATTCTGCAGGAATTTCTGCTAACATCGCATCCAGCTCCGGTGTGTCTACAGAAGAGTAAAACTGTCCCAGAAGGAATATACCTGAAGCATTGGTTATATTATCTTTCATGTATTTTTGGATAGAAACGATCATCTCTTCTCCCAATGCACTTATCTCGCTGATTTTAGCTTCTTGCTCTTCTTCCGAAAGCGCCTCATTTTGCAGGCTGTGTATAACCGCCCTTTCACTGGCCGAATAAGCCTCCATTTTTTCTCTCAACAACTGATAAGAGTCGTTGAGCGGAGTACCGGTTACTCTGTTTTTCTCTATGCCCAGATTGGCCTGGATCGTTCCGTTTTCCAGGAATATCTCCGTAATGATCTCTTGTTCTCCATTGTCATACGTGAGGAAGCGGACTGCAGCTGTATCCTGATCTCCTTTGAAAGAAAATGCTCCGTTTTTTACAGGTGATGATTGAATGGTGATGAGAAGTTGTCCTTGTCCCTCTTTCAGATAGACCAGATCATTGTCAGAAGCTCCTTCCACAGTTCCCCGGATCTCATAACCTTTTTTATCCGCACAGGCTGTTGATAAAATAATGAAAGCAGTGACAATCAGATAGATAATTTTATTCATGGGTAACACTATTAATGTGATATTTATTTCTGTAAATAGATTGAAAGCCGTTTTTCAGACATAAGCACAAAAGTACAGATATTTAGTGTGTGAATTATGGGCATAGACTGAATTTCCTTTGTTCTTATGTTCTTTTGTCTAAAGAAAATGCATTTTATATTCTACAAATATAGTTTATAATTTTAAATAATTATCCACACACAAAATTGTTTATTCGTTTTCCGATGCGGAAACATTCTTTTTATTCTTTTGTATACTGCGGATCGTAATCTCGGCTTGTTCCGATCGGAACAAAGATTTTATGTTAAATGTATATTTATTTATAATAAAGAAAAAACATTCGGCAATCCATTGATTAAATAACTTGTTTATACAGCGGATGTGTATGTGAAAGCGAGAAAATATGTACCTTTGTACTCCAAAAACAGAATAAGTATGCAAGAGAACAATTACATTATTGAAGTGCAAGGGGTCTCTAAGTTCTTCGATGATAAGACCGCTTTGGATAATGTAACCCTGAATGTCAAAAAAGGGGAGTTTGTGACCATTCTCGGCCCTTCCGGTTGTGGTAAGACCACCTTATTGCGGTTGATTGCCGGGTTTCAGACTGCTTCCGAAGGTGAAATACGAATTGCCGGTAATGAGATTACCAGAACTCCTCCTCATAAACGTCCGGTAAACACTGTGTTCCAGAAGTATGCCCTGTTTCCCCACCTGAATGTATACGATAACATCGCTTTCGGACTGAAACTGAAGAAGATGCCGAAAGACATGATGCAGAGAAAAGTGAAAGCTGCACTCAAAATGGTGGGTATGACAGACTATGAATACCGCGATGTAGACACTCTATCGGGCGGACAGCAACAACGTGTGGCTATTGCAAGGGCTATTGTCAATGAGCCGGAGGTGTTGTTGCTGGACGAACCTCTTGCCGCGTTGGATCTGAAAATGCGTAAGGATATGCAAATGGAACTCAAGGATATGCACAAAACTTTAGGTATTACATTTGTATATGTAACCCATGACCAGGAAGAGGCTCTTACGTTGAGCGATACGATTGTAGTAATGAGTGAAGGTCGGATACAACAGATCGGTATACCTACTGATATATACAACGAACCGGTCAATTCTTTTGTAGCAGACTTTATAGGAGAGAGTAATATCCTGAATGGAGTGATGATCCATGACAAGCTGGTACGGTTTTGTGGGACAGATTTTGAGTGCGTAGATGAAGGTTTCGGAGAATGTGTACCTGTAGATGTGGTGATCCGTCCGGAAGATCTGTATATATTTCCCGTATCGGATGCTGCTCAGTTGTCCGGGATCGTTCAGTCGTCTGTATTCAAAGGTGTACATTATGAAATGACGGTACTTTGCAACGGGTACGAATTCCTTGTACAGGACTATCATCACTTTGAAGTAGGCAGTGAAGTGGGGCTGATCGTGAAACCATTTGATATTCATATCATGAAAAAAGAGCGGCTGTTCAATACATTTGAAGGCAAACTTTTGGATGAGACGCATGTGGAGTTCCTCGGAAGTACCTTTGAATGTCGTCCGGTGCCCGGTGTTCCTGCTTCCACCCCCGTCAAAGTAGAAGTGGATTTTGACCGGGTCATTCTTCTGGATAATGACGAAGACGGAACATTGACAGGTGAAGTGAAGTTCATTTTATATAAAGGAAACCACTATCACCTCACTATTCTTTCCGATTGGGATGAAGATGTCTTTGTAGACACACAGGATGTGTGGGATGATGGAGACCGTGTAGGAATATCTATCCCTCCGGATGGGATCCGTGTAATCGTTAACTGATAAATGCTCAGATAAAAGTGAATAAGCTAACCCTCTTCTTCGCGTCCCGTAAGAGCTGGACCCTTCCTTATGTTATATTTTCGGCGGTATTTGTCGTGCTTCCGCTTTTACTCATCGTATGGTATGCATTTACAGATGAGAGCGGACACCTGACATTGCAGAACTTTGCCAAGTTCTTTGCCCATCCCGAAGCGATCAATACATTTGTCTATTCCATTGGTATTGCTATCATTACCACGCTGGCTTGTTTCCTGCTCGGGTATCCGGCTGCCTGGATATTGAGCAACAGCAACCTCAATCATTCCCGGACATTGGTGGTACTTTTTATTTTGCCCATGTGGGTCAATATACTGGTTCGTACCCTGGCGACAGTAGCCCTTTTTGATTTCCTGAAATTGCCTTTGGGCGAGGGGGCTCTTATCTTTGGTATGGTCTATAACTTCATTCCTTTCATGATCTATCCTATCTACAATACACTGCAGAAGATGGATAAGAGCTATATAGAGGCAGCACAGGATCTGGGAGCCAGTCCCTGGCAAGTCTTCTTCAAGACCGTATTGCCTCTTTCTATGCCTGGGGTCATGAGTGGAGTGATGATGGTATTCATGCCTACCATTTCTACATTTGCCATTGCCGAGTTGCTTACCATGAACAACATCAAACTGTTTGGTACCACCATTCAGGAAAATATAAACAATAGCCTGTGGAATTACGGAGCGGCCTTGTCGCTGATCATGCTCCTGCTGATTGCTGCTACTGCGCTTTTCAATACCGATGATAAGGACAACTCTAACGAAGGAGGTGGGTTATGGTAAAAAGAATATTGGCTCAGACCTATTTGTGGATCCTGCTTCTGTTGCTCTATTCGCCGATCCTGATCATTGTGATCTTCTCGTTTACCGAGGCCAGGGTGTTGGGCAACTGGACAGGTTTTTCTACCAAACTGTATACTTCCCTGTTTGCGGTAAGTACACACCATTCCCTAATCAATGCATTGATCAATACAGTGACAATCGCATTGATCGCGGCCACTGTATCTACTATTTTGGGAAGCATCACTGCCATAGGGATTTTCAATTTAAGATCCCGTTCCCGCAGAGCCATCGAAGTCGTGAATAGCATTCCTATTCTGAACGGTGATATCATCATTGGTATCTCCCTTTTCCTGTTGTTCGTCTCGTTGGGCATCTCACAGGGATATACCACAGTTGTTCTGGCGCATATTACCTTTTGTACTCCGTACGTTGTACTGAGTGTATTGCCCCGGCTCAAGCAGATGAATCCCAATATTTACGAAGCAGCTCTGGATCTGGGTGCTACTCCCTGGCAGGCTCTACGCAAGATCATTCTGCCGGAAATCTGGCCGGGGATGATCAGCGGATTTATTCTGGCCATTACCCTTTCCATTGATGATTTTGCGGTTACCGTATTTACCATTGGCAACGAGGGACTGGAGACATTGTCCACTTATATATACGCAGATGCCCGTAAAGGAGGGCTCACCCCTGAACTACGTCCGCTCTCTACGATTATTTTCGTGGTAGTGCTTACGCTGCTGGTCATTATCAATTATCGTGCCGGAAGGAACAAAAAAGAGAAATGATGAATGAGACAGGATATTTTTCTTTCAAATAGCTTAATGGTTTATCTATGTCAATGAACAAAATAATATATATATTCTTTCTCTGTCTGTTGTTTACAGGATGCTACAACCGGAATGAGCCCAGAGAGCGTGTCCTCAAAATATACAATTGGGCAGATTATATCGATGATGGTGTACTGGAAGAATTTAAAGCGTATTATAAAGAAGAGACCGGAGAAGATCTGCGGATAGTCTATCAGACATTCGATATCAACGAGATCATGCTCACAAAGATAGAAAAGGGGCATGAAGATTTTGATGTGGTCTGCCCATCAGAATACATCATTGAGCGGATGCTGAAGAAAGATCTGCTCTTACCTATTGATACGGTCTTTGGCAATAGCCCGAATTATCTGCATAACATTTCTCCCTTTATCCGTGAACAGATAGACAAGCTTAGCCAGCCCGGAAAGAGAGCATCAGACTATGCGGTATGTTACATGTGGGGTACAGCAGGTCTCCTTTACAATACAGCCTTTGTTCCGGAAGAAGATGTGGAAAGCTGGCATTGTCTCTGGGACCCGAAGTATGCAGGTAAGATATTGATGAAGGAAAGCTACCGCGATGCCTACGGTACAGCAGTTATTTACGCTCATGCCAAAGAACTGGAAGAGGGTACTGTGACTGTGGAAGATCTGATGAACGATTATTCTCCACGTGCGATGCAGCTTGCAGAGGATTATCTGAAGGCCATGAAACCCAATATTGCCGGTTGGGAAGCTGATTTCGGAAAGGAGATGATGACAAAGAACAAAGCCTGGATCAATATGACCTGGAGTGGGGATGCGGTATGGGCCATTGAGGAGGCAGAAGCAGTAGGAGTGGATCTTGACTATGTGGTGCCCCGGGAAGGAAGCAATATCTGGTATGATGGTTGGGTGATACCTAAGTATGCACGTAACACGAAAGCAGCGAGCTACTTTATCAACTTCATGTGCCGCTCGGATATTGCATTGCGCAATATGGATGAGATCGGCTATGTAAGTGCTGTAGCCACTCCGGAAGTACTGGAGGAAAAAACAGATACTACACTCGAATATTATTCCGATCTCAGTTATTTCTTCGGTCCCGAGGCAGATAGTGTGCAGGTCGATCGTATACAGTATCCGGATAAGGCTGTAGTGGAACGTTGTGCCATGATACGGGATTTCGGCGATCAGACAGAAGCTATCCTTGAGATATGGTCACGTGTCAAAGGAGACAATCTGGGAGTCGGGATTACCATCATTATCTTTGTGGTAGTAGGAGTAATGAGCGGTTGGCTGATCTATAAACGCATACAACGCTACAAACGCAATCGTTTGATAAGAAGAAAGAAAAGACGTAGTAAAAAGCGTTGAAAAAGGATCTTGTATCTGTATATATTGTAAAGACGAAGGCTCATTTATTATAAGCGGGATAACTTATAATGAATGAGTTTTTTTGTGCACATACCCATGGCTATTTTTCTTTTTAGAGCCTGTTTAAATTTTGCTTTCTTTATTCAGACGCAAATATGCGTCTCTACACCGATTGTGCTTTCTTTTGAAGGTGATACACTTGTAGAGACGCAATACTTTGCGTCTCA
>DALZBD010000275.1:0-5929 GCA_031977515.1 Bacteroides sp.
TTAAAAAGATTTACCATAGTCGCAATCATTGCAGCCATAGAGGCCGTAGAAGTACCTATACTCAGGATCTCAGCTGTAGACATCTTCCGTCTTTCTTCTTTGCTGGGCACAATGATCTCACAACCCGGCTCAACCTTCTTTGCATTGTACGTACGAATACGTGAGACTGTTCCATTCATATAGACTACGTATGCTCTTCTCTTCTTGGCCGCATCTGCAAAACCTCCGGCCTGATTGATATAATATTTCAGAGATTCACCCTTTTTATAGAGTACCGTATTCGGATACATCACCGCACCGTTGATCTTGACTGTACTTATGTATTCAGGAACATACAGCATATCCTGCTCCCGCAAAACCATGTCATAATCCGAACCGGGATTATCCAATGCCTTCTGCAGGTCAATACCAACCGAGTACCATTCCGAAATATCAAGAGTTTCCAGAGAAATGGAGTCTTTATCGCTGATAGTGGCCATACGAAGCGCATCCTGTTTGCGCTTGATCTCTTCCTCCGACATTTTACGGATCAAACGTGCACCTTTAACATACGCATCGGGAGTAAGCCCACCGGCTTTTTCTATCAGATCGCTCAGACGCTCATTCTTACGTGAAAGCGCATAACTTCCTCCAAACAGGACTTCCCCTCCTATCACCACATTTTTCTGCTGGTGGTAGGCAGGGCTTCTGCGGATGTAGACCTCATCAAAAGGCTCCAGATAAAACTGTTCTCCTTTAGTGACCACATATCCGTCTTTGAGTTCAAAAATAAAATTTTCCCCGATCTGATTGGAGATAGAAGTACTTCTCGGATCTTTAATACGGCGCGCGACCTCTACTCTTACCGTAGAAGCAGCCTCCAGTAAACCACCGGCTCTTAACACCAGATCCTCTATGGTTGTCCGTTCGGTAAACACATATGTGCCCGGATTGGCCACTTTTCCATGAATGGTTACCATACCCTCTTCTTTCAGTTCATGGATACTTGGCACATACAGTACATCATTTCTCTGTAAAGGTATATCCGCCACCGAACCATTCAGGATACCACGCAGATCTACCGGAATGATCTCGTGTGTCAGGTCTTCTTTTTCCCGATCCAATATGGCACGGTTCAGGAATGCATCTCCCCGCACTCCTTCGGCTTTCTGTATCAGTTCCTTCACGGTATTTACCCCACCGTTGACCTGATACATTCCTTCTCTATAAACTGCTCCGCGTACTTCCACGCGATTCTCAAAGCGATCCAGGATAGAATCTACCTCCAGACGGTCGCCATCGTTCATCCGGAAAACAGAGAAATCGGTCTCATCCACATTGTATACCTGGTATTCACGTCCGCCACTCTTGCGAATGATACGCACTGCTTTTTTATAAGCATCTCCCGTAAAATCCCCGGCATACTTGATCAGCGTAGCCACTGTCTCCTCGGGTTTCAATTCATAATACATCGGCCTTTTCACCTTCCCTGCTATCTTCACCAGATTCTGGTAGGGCGACACAATGATCACATCACCCTCGTGCAAACGTACATCATCCTGCAGTACACCCCGCATGATAAAGTCATAAATATCCAGTTCTGCCAGCGGCTTACCACCGCGCACCACACGGATATTGCGCAGGCTACCGATGTTGTTTACCCCACCGGCACGATAAAGAGCATGGAACACGGAAGAAAAAGAAGAAAGTGTATAGGTACCCGGCACAGAAACCTCTCCCATAATATTGATCTGTATGGACCTGATCTCTCCCAAAGTCAGTTTCACCTGAGAGGCAGGATCACTGCCGGAAATACCCGCATAGATCTTGGAAAATTCACGCTGCAAATGAGCATTGGCATCTTTTACTGTCATTCCGTTCAGATAGACCGGACCAATGTTACTCACCAGAATACTCCCTTCCGGAGAGATCTGCTGACGGATGGTGGTTTCGGAAGCTCCCCATACATCAATAATGACCTCATCTCCGGGGCCCAGTTTGTAGTCCTGCGGAGTAGCCAGATTGATATTGGGTTCGAAAGTCAGGTTGTAATTGGTGAAGATATCGTGTCCGAAGATCCCGTCTTCCTGATTTTTTTCAGAAATTACCCTCTCAGGAATTACCACTCCGGTACCTGTTGTGACACCCTCATTGGTGTCGGAACTACGCTGACGATTTTCTATAACCTCAAACGTATTCTGAGCCGCTACACTTTCCTGTTGAGCTTTATATTGTTCCTAGACGTCTCGCCTGTTCTTGAGTCACACCTCTTTTCATCAGTTCAGTAGTGATCTGGTTCTGGCTTTTCCCTTCGCTATGGGCTTGTTTCACATACTGAACTACCTGATCGTCACTCATCTGCTGAGCCACAATCATCCCGGAGAAGGTTAAGGTCAACAGCAATAGTGTAAAAAATTTACGCATATTTCAGATTTGCTTATTCTATAATAATGTATTCCGTAAAAAGTAAACAGGCCACAAAAGTAATATAATATTTTTTATTCCTTTCACTTTTCGCCACAGAAGTTTCATGAATAGTGTTAAAATCAGGGGATTTACAGGGGTGTTGTAGCATTTTTTATCAGGAAATAAAAAACAACCTCCGGAATCATAAACTTTTTTTATTAATTCCGGAGGATTTCCCACCCTCTTCTTTCAAAGGAAAAACCAGGAGGATACAAAAATGAGAAAATAAAAACTACAGCAAAGCCTGTTCATTTCTAAAATTAATTATAAATTTGCCACCGCAATTCAACAAATCACCGCCGATATAGCTCAGTTGGTAGAGCAACGCATTCGTAACGCGTAGGTCGCCGGTTCAAGTCCGGCTATCGGCTCTGTTCAGAGCAATGATTTTCCACTTCTGTCAAGGATCTCCACATCTCCACGCATTTTGATCTGTAGTTTACCTGTAGCATCTCTTTTAGCGTAGAAATAATCCCGGGGACCCCAGTACGAATAGAGCCCGTCCGAACCGATCAGTGTACACTGCCTGCTATAGATCATGCTGGCATCCACACTGCAACAAATGTCCACCTGGGCTTCCATAAAATTGCTATCTTCTTTACCTCTTTTAAAAGATATCTCTCCTTCGCAAGTCAATAGGATACTGTACGTTCCGGCCATATCTATTTCAAGATCATACATCTTTTCTTCTGTAGGATTGTTTATTGTAACTATGTATTCTTTATTTGTTGTATGATACACCTGAAGCATTTTGATTGTACGCTTCATTTCTGCAACATCCTCGGGATATACATAATATTGCCAAGGATCAAGAATGCGACACTTTACCTGTAGAAGCCCCCCTGCTGTGAGATCAAAATGACCTATGGTTAAACTATAGGTCTGAATTTTGTTATCAATTGTACTCCCACGGTCCGGTCTGTAATAACCTAAATCAAAAACTTCCCGGTTTGTCTCTCTTTTTTCGAACAACCTCAAAGGATCTCCTGACTGATGCAAAGAAGTAAACTCCTCCAGCGTATCACCAGACAATACAATAGATATTTCATCATTTTCTTTATAACGACCCACAATCCGTCCATCACGGATCTCCAGTTTTCCAATGGTTCCTTCATCTGCATATACTTTACCACGAAATTGATAATTATTGTGTTCCGGATCGAGGATAAACTTAGGCTCACCTTTCACCAGGCCAAATACACCACTACAGTCCTGACCATTCTGATTCCGAAAGACATCGTACCCCATGGCCACTCCGGTCAGCGTTCCGTCTGCTTCCTGACGACCACCGAATATACGCCCTGTAATAAGCCGGTTGTCATTCATTGTAGTAGTACGCCCATTCCAATCTTCTATCCAATCCAGCAGATTCGCATCTTTGCCGTCAACACCGTCTCTGCCATCCTTACCGTCTTCACCATCTTTTCCGTCCTCACCTGCATCACCTTTATCACCCTTCAGATTGGTTTTTGCATCGTCCTCCAGATTGTCCCAGGAGAGTGAGATACCAGATCCAAAACGAAATCCGTTTTCGTCCCAGACGATCGCATCCTTGAAAATAGACCCGTTGCCTTCGGCATCCCAACGGATATTTCCTCTGGCCACAAATCCCGAACCATCGGGACGCAGCATATAGATCTCGTTGTGATCTTCGTCTACGGCCTTGATCAAGCCGTTTTCACAATACAGCCCGTTCCATTCAGAAGGGGCATAAGGCAGGGCACCCCCCAGTCGAAGTTTCACACACTTGCTCCAGTCCTTAGACGATATGCCCAGCATCACATCTATAGCCGGAATTCCATTCTCATCGGCATGCAGATAGATCGCATTCTGCCTGCGTGTGTCGATCCGGTTGCCAAACTGGACCAGTTCATCACCGACCTGTGGCAGACCCGACTGACCATCGAATTCATGTTTTGGAACGATAATTGTCTGTCCTTCTACCTCGTGTATCATGACATGATACAAACGTTGGCCGTGAGAAAAGCTTTGACATCGAATCCAGTCATAGGGAACAAAAGACATCTCGTTTTCTATTGTGATGTAATAATTCTCATCGTCGTCCCACACAGCTTCGATCTTCCCCGAAGCCTGGGTAATTGCCAACGCCCCTTTGATGGCACGGATCTTAGAGATCAACAGTTCGAATACAGTCATGGTATTGCGTACCACAATGTCGTCTATTTCCAGACAGTACTTTCCCCCACTACGTTCCCCGATCTCCCAGCCATGCCCCATAGCACCGGAAAGGAAATGTTTCTGATAAATGCCCTCCAGAGTCTTTCTGGCCGAGCTGATAAATCCATAAATACCTGATGAGGATAGAATAGCCATAACAATTCAGTTTTTAATTTACAATTAAGAATAGACACACTATAGTCATCCAAACACTATATTCGTAACCCGCGAACAGAAGATTTATATTTCTTTAATCACATGTCTGGGACAACTTTTGTAATGTAAGTTCTTGCACCTTCCGTCAACACACATGGGCTACTTGGGTTGAGTGCGACAAATGTAAAAGAAAGGAAGGAATAGTATGTTATTTTTGCGATGGGCCAGAATGACAATCCATGCATTATCATCCGGGGTTTTAGACAGAAGAACAGAAGAGGCATATAGAAAAGATATGATAAGATAGTTATAATAGACAACAAATTATTGAAAGATAGAGGATAGAAGACATAAAAAAATTGGAAATGCAAGATTGAGGTATGAGATTGAAATACAACATCGAAACGAATGGATTGGCAAGAATGGAGACGCAGGAATGGAGACGCAGGAATGGAGACGCAAGGTATTGCGTCTCTACAAGTGATGTGCCAAAGACAGGGAAAAAACAGGTAACCACTTCACAGTGACTACCTGCCCGTTTCATTAAAACTTTTCATTTATGACAATTTTCTATAAAAAAAGATGGCACCTATTTATGTACACGTATAAATTCCTTGTAAGTGATCGTGGCATTCGGATTGAAATGAATAATTTCCTGTCGTACTCCTTTCAATCCCCACCGCCACCAGAGAAAACGATGTTTGTATTCTCGGTGTATGATCTGCACCAGACTATCCCGGCTCTCTATGTACATCGATGAATCGCGCAGGCAGGCATCTACCGTAAGCCACCGGTCGGAATAGCGGAAACAGCTATCCGGTTGCAGGATATAGATCAGGCTATCTCTCACGACGGTCTCCGTATGGGTGATGTACTCCACATCCTTCGGACGCATCCGGAGTTCCCGGATCAATGCCGCATCCTCCTCGCGGTACTTTTTGAGTTCAGCCAGCCGAAGTTCAAGTGCGGCCACGGAGACCGCCTGCAGGCTGTCCCGAAACTGATAATTCTTTGCTTCTGTCATCAGCACAGAGAGGTTGCGATTCTGCCGGTTGACTTCACTCCTGAGTTGCCTGTTGCACCGGAGCAGAAAAGCCGATAACACTACCAGAAGTACAATAGCTGATATCAGATACTTTCTCATGGTCGT
>DALZBD010000276.1:0-5897 GCA_031977515.1 Bacteroides sp.
CTAACGCCCCTTCAGGGCTACAGATAGATCGTGACTCGTCCTGATCTGTTTGATAAAAAAACAGGGCAAGCCTTTGTGAGGCCTACCCTGTTTGCTATAGATTATGGTTGTATTGTGAATCAGCCAAACATCTGAGCTACCCGCTGCACGCCGGCCACCAGCGCATCTATCTCTTCTTTGGTATTGTACAATCCAAACGAAGCACGCACCGTACCGGGAATACCGTAACGGTCCATCAACGGTTGTGCGCAATGGTGTCCGGTGCGCACAGCGATGCCGAGTTTATCCAGGATGGTTCCCATATCTGCCGGATGAATGTCTCCTACGAGGAAAGAGATCACACCGCTTTTGTGTTCGCTCTCTCCATAGATACGAAGTCTGTCAATAGTCCGGAGACGCTCGGTGGCATATCGGGTGAGTTCGTGTTCCCAGGCAGCGATCTTGTCTATGCCGATGGCCTCTACATAGTCCAGTGCGGCAGCCAGTGCAGTGGTTCCTATATAGTCGGGGGTTCCCGCTTCAAATTTATAGGGAAGTTCGTTGAATGTGGTCTTCTCGAAGCTAACGGTCTGTATCATCTCTCCGCCGCCCTGATAAGGAGGCAGACGATCGAGCCATTCTTCTTTGCCATACAGCACTCCGATTCCGGTGGGACCGTATACTTTGTGACCGGAAAATGCGAAAAAGTCGACGTCCAGTTCCTGCACATCCAGACGCAGGTGAGGGGCCGATTGCGCTCCGTCGAGCAGTACGGGCACTCCATGTGCATGGGCGATATCAATGAGTTGTTTCACCGGATTGATGGTACCCAGCGCATTGGATACGTGTGCAAGGCTCACCAGACGGGTACGGTCGGAAAAAAGCTTTTCGTATTCCTCTACGATCAGTTCGCCCCGGTCATTGATCGGAACCACTTTGATGGCTATGCCTTTGCGGGCTGCCATCAACTGCCAGGGCACAATGTTGCTGTGATGCTCCATGACGGAGATGATCACTTCGTCGCCCTCATTCATACAGGCCTCCGTATAGCTGGAGGCCACCAGGTTGATGGCCTCGGTAGTACCCCGGGTGAAGATCACCTCCCGCGATTCACGGGCATTGATAAACCGACGTACCGTCTCCCTGGAGTTTTCATGCAGTTTCGTAGCTTCCTGAGACAGGAAATGTATGCCCCGATGCACATTGGCATTCACCGAATAATAGGATGCTGTGATGGTATCTATTACCGTCCGGGGCTTCTGGGTGGTGGCCGCATTGTCGAAATAGATCAATGGCTTGCCATATACTTCACGGCTGAGTATCGGAAAATCTTCTCTGATCTTTTGTATGTCCATACGTCGTTATTCGCTACAAATGTTACATCCCTGACAACGGCTCAACTCTCCGCGGAAGCGTTTCTCTACCAACAGATGCAGACGGTCTTTCAATGCGTCTATCCGGATGGTATCGACCACTTCGTTGATGAAAGCAAACATGAGCAACAGGCGTGCTTCTTTCTCCGCAATGCCACGCGCACGCATGTAGAAAAGAGCATTCTCATCCAGCTGCCCGATCGTGGCACCGTGGCTGCATCTTACATCATCGGCGTAGATCTCCAATTGAGGCTGTGTATACATCCGCGCACCACGGGTGACGCACAGGTTGCGGTTGGTCTGCTGCGACTGTGTATGCTGTGCACCCGGCTGTACCAATATCATGCCTGCAAAAGCACCTGTGGCTTCGCCGTCCAGCACATATTTGTAGAGTTCGTGACTGTTGCAGTTGGGTACGGCATGATCGATGCGGGTATGATTGTCTACATGCTGCTGTTTATCGGCGATCACCATGCCACAGAGGCTGATCTCTGCCCGCTCGCCTGCAAGTTTCACATCTACCGTATTGCGCGATTCACCGTTGTGCAGCGTCATACCATTGAGCAACACATTACTACCTGCCTCCTGGTGCACATACTGGTTGTTGAGCCGTACCGTGCGTACGTGGGTCTCTTCCAGTTCGTATACATCCAATACGGCATTCTCTCCCGCATAGATCTCTGTGACCTGGGTAGCTAAGAAATTGACATCGTCCATGGCATGGTCGCACACGAGCAACCGGGCTTGTGCTCCCTCTTCAAGGATGATGAGGGTACGGCGATTGACCAGGAAATCCACATCGCCACGCAACACATTGATGAGCTGAATGGGACGTTCGATGATTACATTCCGGGGCACATAGAGAAAGAAGCCGTCTTGTGCAAACATCGTATTGAATGCAGCGACTCCATTGTCCTGCGTACGGGCCAGCTTGTTGTAATACTTACCCACCAGCTCGGGATAGGTCTCTGCCATCTCCCGGAGACTGCCAAGGATCACCCCTTCGGGCAGTTTGGCTTTGGGTTGTACATTCTTGTAGAATGTATCGTTGACCACAAAATAGAGGGATGTGCTCAGGTTGGGCACGTCGCAGCGGAATACCTCGTACGGATTTACCGGGATATGCAGTTGTTGCAGATTGAGTCCGAAGTCGGGTTCGAAATAACGGCGGACGTCGGTGTATTTATATTCTTCTATCTCTTTGGTAGGAAAACCGATCTGTTGAAAATCGGCATACGCCCCGGCGCGCGCCGCATTGATCACGGGTGCGCTGTGGCTGTTGATCAACTCTTCTGCCTGGCAGAAAAGATCTGTATATTGTTGTTCTGTATTCATGAGTACAAGGATGGGTTGAACAGCTGGCTGTTATACCTCGAGTTCTTTCTTGATCCAGTCATATCCTTTTTCTTCCAGTTCCAATGCCAGCTCAGGGCCGGCAGTCTTCACGATCCTACCGTTGTAGAGTACATGCACCACATCGGGCTTGATGTAATCCAGCAAACGTTGGTAGTGCGTGATCACGATGCAACTGTTGTCAGGGGTTTTAAGCTTGTTTACCCCTTCTGCCACGATGCGAAGCGCGTCTATATCCAGACCGGAGTCGGTCTCGTCGAGGATACTCAGCTTCGGCTCCAACATGGCCATCTGGAAGATCTCGTTGCGTTTTTTCTCACCACCGGAGAATCCTTCGTTCACCGAACGGTTGGCCAGTTTATTGTCCAGCTCTACCACCGCGCGTTTTTCACGCATCAGTTTCAGGAATTCACTGGCCGAGAGCGGAGGCAGTTCCCTGTACTTCCGTTGCTCGTTCACCGCGGCGCGCATGAAGTTGACCATGCTTACGCCGGGAATCTCCACGGGATACTGGAAACTCAGGAAGATACCTTCGTGACTGCGGTCTTCCGGGCTCATTTCGAGCAAGTCTTTTCCTTCGAAAGTCACACTTCCTTTGGTCACTTCAAAAGCGGGATTCCCCACCAATACACTGCTGAGGGTACTCTTTCCGGAACCGTTGGGTCCCATGATCGCATGTACTTCCCCTGCATTCACCGTCAGGTTGATCCCTTTCAATATCTCTTTGCCGTTGATCGTGGCATGTAAATCTTTTATCTTTAGCATTTTTATAGGGTCTTAGTATTGAAGTCGTCCTGACTTCATGGTTTATTTTCGGTTTATCCTACACTTCCCTCGAGAGAGATGGAAAGCAGTTTCTGTGCCTCTACGGCAAATTCCATAGGCAATTTGTTGAGTACCTCTTTGGCATATCCGTTCACGATCAGTCCTATGGCATCCTCGGTAGGTATGCCGCGCTGGTTGCAATAGAAGATCTGATCTTCGCTGATCTTACTGGTGGTGGCTTCATGCTCCACCACTGCCGTTTCGTTGCGGATGTCCATATAGGGAAAGGTATGCGCACCACATTTATCACCCAACAGCAGAGAGTCGCACTGGCTGTAGTTGCGCGCTCCGGTAGCTTTTTCGGCTACCCGCACCAATCCGCGATAGGAGTTCTCACTTTTTCCGGCAGAGATGCCTTTACTCACGATGGTACTACTTGTATTGCGCCCGATGTGTATCATCTTGGTACCGGTATCGGCCTGCTGGTAGTTGTTGGTCACGGCCACGCTGTAGAATTCGGCCGTCGAATTGTCGCCTGTCAGCAGGCAGGAAGGATACTTCCAGGTGATGGCCGATCCGGTCTCTACCTGTGTCCAGGAGAGTTTGCTGTCTACTCCCTTGCAGTTGCCGCGTTTGGTCACAAAGTTGTATACACCGCCTTTGCCCTCGGCATCACCAGGATACCAGTTCTGCACGGTACTGTATTTTACCTCCGCCCGGTCGTGCACCACGATCTCCACAATAGCAGCGTGTAACTGGTTCTCGTCACGCATCGGTGCGGTACACCCTTCAAGATAGGAAACATACGAGTCGTCGTCGGCTACGATGAGTGTACGCTCAAACTGTCCGGTATTGGCCGCGTTGATACGGAAATAGGTAGAAAGTTCCATGGGGCAACGTACTCCTTTGGGGATATAGACGAAAGACCCGTCGGAGAAAACGGCGGAGTTGAGCGCCGCGAAATAATTGTCCCGGTAAGGCACTACACTTCCCATGTATTTGCGTACCAGATCGGGATGTTCGCGTACGGCTTCACTGAAAGAGCAGAAGATAATTCCTTTTTCCATCAGTGTTTCTTTGAATGTAGTCTTTACGGAGACCGAGTCCATCACGGCATCCACAGCCATACCGCTGAGAGCCATCTGCTCTACCAGGGGTATGCCCAGTTTGTTGAATGTCTTGATCAGCTCGGGATCTACTTCGTCGAGGCTTTTAGGGCCCTCTTTCTTCTTGGTGGGATCGGCATAGTAGGAGATTGCCTGATAGTCGATCTCGGGTATACGCAGGTGAGCCCACGTCGGCATCTGCATCGTCAGCCAGTGGCGATAGGCCTTCAGCCGAAACTCGAGCAGCCATTCGGGCTCTTCTTTCTTTGCGGATATGAGTCGGATCACGTCTTCATTGAGTCCTTTCTCGATCACCTCGGTCTCTACTTCGGTGGTGAATCCGTATTTATATTTTTCCTGAGTAAACTCTTTTACATATTTATTGGGTTCTTCCATGTCTGTCTACATCTATATATTTTGCCTTGTCAAAGGCCTGTATACTTTATTTCCTTTCTATTCCCTGCTTCTCTTCCAGACACACGGGTTGTGCCTGGTCAGACACTTATTTCAGGAGTGGGAACGGGAGTTTCTTCCTGTTCTTCCTCTTCCATCAGTGAGTTATATATACTTTTTGCCACCGGAAACAGGTAGGTGGCTTTTCCTTTCAGATCATAATAAAACATCGATTCCTCTTTGGATGTTCGGTTGATCACTTTGTCTTCTTCGTCGAGATAGTCCAGTACGTGGATAGCGAGCATGATGAAAAGTGTGTATTTCAATGCTCCTAACACCATACCCAACAAACGGTTGATCCAGCCAAGCGAGATCAGATCCAATGCATGGGAAAGCAGGAAGGCTACTACCGTAAAGAGTATCGGCACAATGATCCAGATAGCCAGAAAAGAGAGGATCTGCGCTGCCGTCATCGAATCGGTCACCGGACTCAGCTTTTCTGCCAGGGGCATATACAGCATTCGTGCGGCCAGAAGACCGACGATCAGTCCCAGGATAGAGGCACCCTGCCGCAAAAATCCTTTCATCCATCCCATCAATGCACCGATCGCAATCACGATGAGAATCACCATATCCAGTCCTGTCATGTAAGTTATAAGTTTTAAGTTACAAGTTTCATGTTTTGGGTTCTGAGACGCAAAGTATTGCGTCTCTACAAGTACATCATTTTCAAAAGACAACATTCAAATGCTGTAGAGACGCATATTTGCGCCTCCTGTTTGCATCTCCTGTTTGCATCTTTCTATTTAAGTCTCCCTCGAATAAATACACAAAAACAATGAAAACACATCCTGTACTTTACTCTTTCTATATATAGAATTTGTAATTTCAATCGTACATCGTAAACGTTCCTCAGTGTCAATAATCC
>DALZBD010000277.1:0-5846 GCA_031977515.1 Bacteroides sp.
GTTTCTTTCTCAAAAACTTAGCATTTAACTTCTTTTTTTACTAAATTTATTTTCGAAACAGCGATTCCGTCAGGAATATATAGAAGAATATCTCTACAATACTTAGAACTAAAAAAACAGGTTAGAAAGCAACAGGCAATCCAGTCATGTAAACGATGGAAAAAATATATCCAATATGATATATTATTTAGAGTAAATTATAACCCTTAATCCTGAATAATAAGATGGAAATAGAAAAAGAAATATGGATCAATCAGTATGGACAAGGAATTTTGGATATAAACCAACTTCTGTCCTTTTTTAAAAGTTTAGACAATAAAAGAGCATTTTTTATTGACATACGATATTTAATCATGCAGTCAAAACCCAAAGAGGAAGATATTGAACCAGCAATAGCTGCAAGTAAGTTGAAGCCTACTTATACGCCTTGTGTCTTATTAAGAAAGGGTGTCGGAGATTATAATCTACAGCGGATTACGGAATTGCCTGAATATGAACAAGAAAAAGCTTTTGTCTTGCTTTTGAACCTGTTTAGAATATGTTATTACAGGAGATTTCAACAGGAAAAAAACATTCCACACAAATGGTGGTATTGGGATTTATCTGATCAAAGAAAGGTAGAACGTATACTTTCTACATACGGAGATGCGTCGCAAAGAATTTTGTAGACACCATACATGAACTTTTAAAAATAAGAACCATGGATTATTCTACCCAACTCATTGCAATTGCCGAAAACCTGAATCGTATCCCGCGAATCAGCAAATCGGATGATCCTCAGGAGAGAGAAGCAGACCGGCTGACTCATGGGCTGTTGGATATTCAGGAGACTCCGGAAGAGATCCGCAAGATAAACTCCCGCCTCGCCGATACCCATATATCGGAAGAAGATATCGAAGATATACTCACGGATATAGGAATGAAGTTCAGGCATATCCTTTATCATATCCACGATAATAAGTCTTACTCTTATCTTTGGGAAGAGTACAGGTAAAGACTAAATGGAAGATGGAGTTAGGGTAAACAATAATATATGTATGAAGGATCAGACAGAATATGCCTGCACCATTTGCGGATGGTATACAGAGGATAAACCCTGGGGAGAAGACGGACAGTCGCCAACCTTTGAGATCTGCCCGCGCTGTGGTGTGGAGTTTGGGTATGAAGATTATATACCTGAGTCTGCCGATGCTTATCGCAAGGCGTGGGTAGAAAAGGGAAAGCCCTGGTTTGATAAGAGAATACAGACCGAGAATGAGACGGAAGAAGTTTAAGTTGTGTGATATGAAAATAAAAACCTGTTTCACAGATAAGTCTGCCGAACAGGTTGATAGAGAAAACACCTTTTGGGAAATCCTGTTCCGAAAAGGTGTTTTTATTTATAACGCAAGGAGCAGCAACCTGCCATACGGCTTTATACACTGTACAACTCCGTAGCCACATCAAAGCAGGGGCACTGCTTGAGCCATTCGTGAGGCTCGATGATGCCGTTGCCGTTGAGGTCAGGACTCAGGTCGCGGTGGCCCACCACCTTTGCGTCGGGGTAGTCGATCAGCAGGGCTTTCACCAGCACCTGCAGCGAGTGTTTTTGCCACGGTGTACGGGTATCTGCCGGGTTGCCGTGTGTGTCCAGCCCGCCTTCGTAGCAGATGCCGATGGAGTGTTGGTTGTGCCCACGTACATGAGCCCCGATCTTCTGGATGTCGCGCAGGGTCTTGATATCCCCGTTGCGGCGGATGTAGAAATGGTAGCCCGGTCCGTCGAATCCTTGCGCGCGGTGGTCGCGCTCCAGTTGCTCCGGTGTGTAGGGTACACCGTCGCGTGTGGCCGAGCAGTGGATTACCAGCAGGGAAACCGGACGTGAAGAAGATGCTTCGCTATTTACGATGTACGATTTATTAGTTACGATTGGGGTGTTCGTAGATGAGGTATCGGTGGGCGTGAGAGGAGATGGGTTTTCAGGTACTGTTTCATCAGAGTTTTCTTTTTTGCTATCAGAGACCCGCAGGTGAGGAGCGACAGCAGTGGTGGCACGTCGGTGCACACAACCGGTGTCCATGCATTTGAGCAGGTCGGCCGCCAGTAGTTCCGTGCGCAGGTCGCGCATCTCACTATGCAGCTGCTTCATGATCCCGGCCAGGCCCATGTAGTCTTTCAGCATCTTGTCCAGTTCGGTGGCCAGAAACTGATATTGCGTCATCACCAGGTCGGTAAACTCTTTCACTTTGCGGGCATCTTTGCGTTTGAGGAAAGGCAGCAGCACGCCCACTGCCTCTGCCAGTTTTTCTACGATGTGTTTCATGCGAATATAGGTATGAATGTTAAGGGTGAATCAGGGAGGAGTCCTTTCTCTTTGAGGCAATCGGTACGAGACCGGTGCAGGCAAAAGATCCTTTCCGCGCAGCGTAGCGGGAGCAACAGGCTCCGGAGGTGCTGTCCGCGAGAAAGACAACACAAGGTGCGTATGTGCAGGGAGCAGGCTCCGGCACGCTGTCGGAAAGGATCTGTACAGCCAGGGGAGGGTGTAGGGCAGGGGTGCTTCAGGCTGTCGTTAGCCGGCAGCAGGTTACAGGCAACCTTTTCCCGGCATCAGCCACGAAGATCAGCCCAGTGCACCACCGCCGTTTCCGCCTCCGTTGTTGCCTCCTGTGTCTCCACCGGAAGAGGTGTCTGCCTCTTTCGGATTGTAGAGCTGGAACTGCACGTTGTTGGGAGCATTGCGGGTAGTGGCGGTAGCGTCATTGACCAGGCGCAGGCTACTGGCCACACGGAAACGCAGGTTGACCTTACTGATGTTCCTCACCACACACTCACTCTCCTCTTCCACGCCCCGGTTGGTCAGCGTGATAAAGAACGTGCCCAGGCCATCTACCTTCACGCGGTTGCCCGCGATCAATACTTTGCGCATGGCACGCACAAAGGCCTGCATGGTGTGGATTACATCTTCGTTGGAGAGAGCACCTACCGTTTCGATCTCCTCGGCCAGTGTGGATATGGTGTAGGTCTTGGACGAACGGGGCTCTTGTTTGAGCAGATAGATCAGGGGCGACGAAGGGTCGCTGGGGATGCGGTGTCGCTGGTAGCGTACCACGGTCACGGGTGTAGACATAAGCATACGGTTTTAAAGATGAATACTACAATAAGTTGTTCTCGCTTTACAAAGATAGCTGACGGCCTGCCCTGCCACATGAACAACTGGAGATAACACGATTCATTGTGTCTCATTGTGATTCATTGTGTCTCAACGGTTGGTATTTTGCGGAAAAAGATACGTCCGGAACTGCTTTTTTTGCGAAAACTACCGATTCTAATCTGCTCTTTTTCTTGCTTTTATGTGACTTTTTTCGTACCTTTAGATCAGGAAAAACACCAAACCTTTACCCGTTATGCATAAAATTGATACCTCCCTGGCTGATCCGGCTTTCGCTGTCCGCTCTTACTCCAAAGGCGAACTGGCACATGAATACCTGCCCTGGCTGCCGCTCCGCTCGGCACTCAATACCCTGAACTATTGGATACAGGTACATCCTACACTCCTTCAGCGCCTGCAGGAGGCAGGCTATCGCAAAAAGAGCAAATTCTTTTCTCCCGTGCAGGTAGCACTCATCGTAGAAGCTCTGGGCGAGCCCTGAACAGATCTATCCGACAAGATCTGTAAGGCAGCTATACAATTTCTGTACTTCTCCCTGTGGCTCTCCTCTGCATTCGTTTGTTTCCGGCAGATCGGCTTCTTTTGCCTGTAGGCAGTAAACTTCCGGAGATTATCGTTACATTTGTAGATACAAATTCCCTGTCTGCTTATGGATGAACTGGCGTTTCTGGTGCTGTTGCTTCCTGTGGTCTTTATGATACACGACTTCGAAGAGATCATTCTGTTGCGCGTATGGCTGCGCCGGAGTGGCGGACAACTTTCTGATCGATTCCCACCGCTGGACGAGTTGCTTACTGATATGCGGAGACGCTCTACAGCTGCTTTTGCTCTTGGAGTGGCAGAGGAGTTTGTGCTCATCAGCCTGGTCTCTTTCGCGGCTGTATACTTCGGATATTACTACATCTGGCTGGCGGTGTTTGTTGGCTTCTCTTTACACCTGGTTGTGCATCTGGTGCAGTGGATGGTGTTTCGCAGCTACATCCCTGCCATTGTCACTACGTTTCTCTGCCTGCCGTATGTCATCTACGTCGTGTGGTTTCTACTCAACGAGCAACTTTTCACGGTGACGGAGATGCTGCTCTGGGGGTCCGGAGGGTTTCTGGTCATAGCACTCAACCTGTGGCTGGTATACAAACTCATGGCATGGTTTGACAGGCTGACCGCTACCGATGATCCGGCAGAGTTGGATTGATGTCTGAGGTAAAATATAAAATTATATCGCCAGGTAAGTGCTGGCCCAATAGGTTATAACTATCCTCTCTGTATGTATACTAACCCCCTGTTGGGATCATCTGGTAGAGTGTCGCAATTTCTCTGCAATCGCGATATCGGCAGGAGCCAAGTTGTACATATTCAGGTCATTTGCGTCGATCCACTTGTAGCAATCATGGTCTGTCAACCTAAAACTTGCCTCCTCAAATTGGCATATATATGCAGTGAGCTCTATCGTACAGGTTTCGTAGGAGTGAAATACTGTTGTGTATCGTTTTCCGATGCTCGCACTCATTCCCAATTCCTCTTTCAACTCTCTGTATAGAGCTTCCGGAGCGGTTTCGCCGGCTTCGATCTTACCGCCAGGAAACTCCCAATACCCACCCAGTGATTTATCTGGTTTTTTTCTGCAAATCAGAATTTGTCGATTTTTATAGATAATACCACACACTACTTTAATCATATCCATGAGCTTTGCGGTGATAGAATAAATATTCTTTGTTTATCTTATGTTTGGGGTGTACCTTTAGGGTGCCACTTACTTCTCCAAGCAGAGTCAGGTCGTCATTGATGGAGAATACACCCTTGTCAAACATGGTATGATGATTGGGACAAAGACAAAGCAGATTGTTCGAATTATCCTCGCCGTTGTGTGGCTTTCCCAACCCTTTGATATGGGCTCCTTCGGCGTATCTTCCTCCCTGAGTCTGTATGGTGAATCCACATACTTGACATTCGAAATTATACAATCTCTTTATGTCAAAAGCGATCTTCGAGTCTCTGACTATCCGTAAGACTGTGCTTTGCGCTCTTTTTTTAGGCTTCTGTGTATAATCTATTTCAATCTCTTGTAGACTCTTTCTTTTTACATTCTCCCCACTATAGACGAGCCGAAATCTACAAATCTTAAAACCATTTTTACCTGTATCTTGCCAGGCATCTACTACACTGTATAGCCCAGCATACACATATCCCTTCTGAGGCGAATATTCAGATCTATGCGTATGCCCCCGGATCACTCTTACTGGAAGACCCTGGTTCATACTTAGAAGTAGTCCAGCATTCCAGGTATTTTCCCACGACTGATCTTTTACCTGTTTCTTTGTATTGGGATCATTTCCGCCTGCTCCTGTATAGATAATTTCGTCGCCCATATCCATATCGTCTTCATATCCTCCTGAGAGCACAATGGCGGCACTTCCTTTTGTCTTATTGCCGTCTATTCCTACTGCCCAGTTGCGATGAAAAGCAGAGGGCATCATCTCTTTTCTATTTTCAAACACATGCCCCTCTTCTATTCCAGGGATCTCTCCAAATATTATTTTTCTTGCCATATGTATTGCATGAAGGTAAAACACAAAAGTAAGAAAATTAATTGAAGAAATACATCGCTTCTGTCGGCCTTGTCGTTCTATATAGATCCTTCATTCTATTCTATGCTCAAAAAGGCAGAATAACTGATTGTATCTCTTTGCTTTTGTCT
>DALZBD010000278.1:0-5791 GCA_031977515.1 Bacteroides sp.
ACCAGGATCTCCACTTCGGCGGCCGTGTTATCATCCACCTTGCGGATCTTTATCTTCCCTTTGTCCACTGCTCTCAGGATCGATTCGATCACCGAAGTGGTCGTCTTTCCGTAAGGGATTTCCGTGATCGCCAGGGTCTTATTGTCGATCTTATTGATCTTGGCACGGATCTTTACCGATCCGCCCCGCTCTCCGTCGTTGTATTTCGACACGTCGATAGAACCTCCCGTCAGGAAGTCCGGATAGATCAGGAAATCTTCCCCTTTCAGGTAGCTGACAGCCGCATCACAGATCTCGTTGAAGTTGTGAGGCAATATCTTGGACGACAGACCTACGGCAATACCCTCCACACCCTGCGTCAGCAGCAGGGGAAATTTCACCGGCAGCGTCACCGGCTCTTTGTTGCGCCCGTCGTAGGAGAGTTTCCATTCGGTGGTCTTGGGGTTGAATACCACTTCGAGGGCAAATTTCGTCAGGCGCGCCTCGATATAACGGGGTGCGGCAGCTCCGTCGCCCGTCAGGATATTTCCCCAGTTTCCCTGGCAATCGACCAGCAGGTCTTTCTGCCCGAGTTGCACCAGCGCATCGCCGATGGAGGCGTCTCCGTGCGGGTGGAATTGCATGGTGTGACCCACGATATTGGCCACTTTGTTGTATCGGCCGTCGTCCATCCTGCGCATGGAATGCAGGATACGGCGCTGTACAGGTTTCAGCCCATCGTTGATGTGGGGCACGGCACGCTCCAGGATCACATACGACGCATAGTCCAGAAACCAGTTCTGGTACATTCCGGTCAGGTGGTGTTTCAGGTTTTCGTCATGCGTGGGGGCAGGCTGATAGCCTGAGTGTGCCTCGGTCTTCTCATTTATCTCATCGCTCATAGAATCGGCTTCCTCGTATCTATATGTATTCTTTTTAACAACTAATTATCTTTTTTACATCAATCCCGAAGGATGTGACTACAAAAATACGAATTTAATTCAAAAAAATGATTTACTTTGCAGATTATTTCGGGAAGAGTCAGCAGGTTAACTGATCTGTGTAAAGAGTCTGTTCCGGAAGCTTTTATAACTATTGACGACAATTTACGTACAACCATGTGCGTTTGCTGCAAGCCACTCCGGGCTTTTCCGGCAGACGACGCATCTAAAATGACAAAAAGAAAAATGGCACAGGAAGATGTTTTTAAGAAATTGGTATCACACTGTAAAGAGTATGGTTTTGTATTCCCTTCCAGTGAGATCTACGACGGCTTGGGCGCTGTATACGATTACGCCCAGATGGGAGTAGAACTCAAAAACAACATCAAGAAATACTGGTGGGACAGTATGGTACTGTTGCATGAAAACATTGTAGGGATCGACTCGGCTATCTTTATGCACCCGACTATCTGGAAGGCTTCCGGACACGTGGATGCGTTCAACGATCCGTTGATCGACAACAAGGATTCCAAGAAACGTTACCGCGCCGATGTGCTGATCGAAGAGCAGCTGGTGAAGTACGACGATAAGATCAATAAAGAGGTGGGCAAAGCTGCCAAACGCTTCGGCGAATCGTTCGATGAAGCACAGTTCCGCTCTACCAACGGTCGTGTATTGGACTATCAGGCCAAACGCGACGCGTTGCACACCCGTTTTGCCAAAGCACTCAACGACAGCAACCTCGAAGACCTGCGTCAGATCATTATAGACGAAGAGATCGCCTGCCCGATTTCCGGTACCAAGAACTGGACCGATGTACGTCAGTTCAACCTGATGTTCTCTACCGAAATGGGCTCTACCGCCGACGGCGCACTGAAAGTATACCTCCGTCCGGAGACTGCACAAGGTATCTTTGTCAATTACCTCAACGTGCAGAAGACCGGCCGCATGAAGGTTCCTTTTGGTATCGCACAGATCGGTAAGGCGTTCCGCAACGAGATCGTAGCCCGTCAGTTTATCTTCCGTATGCGTGAGTTCGAACAGATGGAGATGCAGTTCTTTGTGCGTCCCGGCAGCGAACTGGAATGGTTCGAAAAGTGGAAAGAGATGCGTCTGAAATGGCACAAGGCCCTGGGCTTTGGCGACGATCACTACCGCTACCACGACCACGACAAACTGGCTCACTATGCCAACGCGGCCACCGACATCGAATTCCTGATGCCGTTTGGCTTCAAGGAGGTAGAGGGTATCCACTCCCGTACCGACTTCGACCTGTCGCAACACGAGAAATTCTCCGGTAAGAGCATCAAATATTTCGATCCCGAGCTCAACGAATCGTATACTCCATACGTGGTGGAAACTTCCATCGGGGTAGACCGTATGTTCCTGAGCATCGTATCGGCTTCGTACTGCGAAGAGAAACTGGAAAACGGCGAAACACGTGTGGTGATGAAACTTCCCGCTGCCCTTGCTCCGGTGAAACTGGCTGTAATGCCACTGGTGAAGAAAGACGGTCTGCCCGAAAAGGCACGTGAGATCATCGACGGACTGAAATTCCAGTTCAACTGCCAGTACGACGAGAAAGACAGTATCGGCAAGCGCTACCGCCGTCAGGATGCCATTGGTACTCCTTACTGCGTGACGGTAGATCACCAGACCCTACAGGACAATTGTGTGACACTGCGCAACCGAGACACCATGCAGCAGGAGCGTGTGGCGATCTCCGAACTGAGTAATATCATTGCAGAACGGGTAAGTATTACTTCGCTGCTGAAGAAATTAATTTAAACCTTATCATTTATTCACTTATTATTACTGACATGAATAAAAAGATCATTTTACTAATATTACCTGTTCTGGTATTGTCCATTTCTCTCTTTACTGCTTGCGAAGAGAGTGAGGCTCCCGGTAAATACGAAAATTGGAAGGAACGAAATGAAGATTTTATGGATTCTTTGGAAAATGTATACAAATCACAAGCTGCTAACCTTTCGATGAAAGACAGTTTATACCGTTTTCAGGATCCGTTTGCACAGCAAGGATATGTCTATTTTAAAAAACTGAATCCTGAGAAGGAAGAATATTTTGGACGACGCCCTTATTATACAGAGAAAGTATCGGTGTATTATCAGGGATATTTTATAGATGGAGACCGGTTTGATGGAAACTTTGAAGGAGATGAACCGGAAGATTTCTATTCACCTTCTGTGTTTACTATCAATTCCGCAGGGCTTAGCAGTGGTTTTGCGTGGGCTCTTCAGTATATGCATGTTGGAGAGAGATGGATGGTCTATATGCCTTGGCGGAGTACTGTGTATGGTTCGGTGGGAGAAGGTGTAATACCAGGATATTCAACTCTTATATTTGATATGTTCATAGAAAAGATTGTAAAATAACTATAAAGAAGAAGGATGTCATAAAGAAATATTATATAGGAGAAAATAATCTAAATAACTACAAGCCCTGAGATAATATATTTCTTAGGGCTTGTAGTTTAATAAAATAGTCCTCTATTTTGATTTAAAAATAAGTGAACTTATTTGATCATTCCAGTTCTTTTTTGATCCGGGATATAAAGGATAATCTTTTAAACTATATACATTAATGGGTTGGCTAAAGGTGATTGAGTTGTTTTTATAATCTACGTCTTGATAAAATGTAACAGTGGCATTCCCTTTTAAAATAAATGATGAAATTTTGTCATGTAAATTAGGTGTTGGTCCATAAGGAACGGGTCGACAATTTGTCGTTACATGCCGTATCGCTATTTCTCTACAGGTATTTGAGAGTGAGACTGCGAAATTTTTTCCTTGATAATCGATATGTTCGTATACCTGTAAAGTACCATTTATATTAGAGGCTCTTGTTTGTAGTATATTAGTTAAGGACGCTAACATGCTTTCTTCATTTTCAAAGTATTCTATATCTCCATTTTCATGTATAAAAGTAGTAACACCGGGATAAAGATTTAATAAGTTTACTATATTAGCGACTTCTTCGTCTTGTAATATCATATCGTTTTCTTCTGCAGCTAAGTAATAATTACTATAATATGTTTTCCCTTTGTAAATAAAGCTATATACACCCTTTCCTTTGAGAAAATTATCTTCTTCAATAATTTCAATCTGTTCAATGGCATTTTTTTCGTCAAATTCATTTAGTTGATTATGACATGAAAATAAGGTTGCTAACATATAGCAACAACATAATAATTTGAATGTTTTCATAATAATAAGCATTATAAATTAAAGAATAAGTGTGTGCATACAAATGTATTGTTTTTTTAATATAAAACAAAATATGAATCAATATTTTTTATTATTTCTCTTTGTCTTTTTACCAGATACCTTTAGAAAAGATGTTGTTTCTGAAATTGTTTAATACCAAAATTATAGAGAAAAGTGTGATTTATGGCTATTTTTTGATTTATAAGTTAAAATTCTTTATGCTTTAGCTTGATGTAAATATGAATGCAAGTAATTTATTTGAAAAAACAAAATGTCTTTTTATTCTTACTTTAATTCAATAAGAATAAGTTTTATTCTCCCAATAAAAATTCTTCATTCTTAATAACCATAGTACTATTAGTCACCGATTGTCTATTATGAGGAGTATTATTCCCATAGAAAATCCTTTTTATCAGGAAAATTTGGTTATAGCATACTATAAGTCCTGATAGTAGAAACAACGGGAGTGCAACTCCCGCTGGACGAGGTGGATACGGATTTCTGACTCGACTTACCAGCAGGTAAAAAAGCAACTGATCTCTTTGGCTTTCGAAAATTCATTTTATATTTGCAACATTAGAGAAGGGTAAATGCTGTTTGCTTTATCCCTAAAACGCACTTTGATGGAAAAAACAATGGATTCTTTACGAAAGGATAGACATTATCACAACTTCATGATAACCACTATGCGACGACTTAAAATTACGATCTGTCTGTGTATGTTGATCGTTCTCGCTTGCTTCCAGTCACTTACCGCACAGATCACTCAGGAAGAAAATCTGGAGCGGATGTGGATCTATGAACTTTCATCGGATGCATTGCTGCATTATATAGATACTGCTTCCGTGGAGGCTTTACTGAAAAACCGTGCCATATTGCACAAAGCACTTTATGACGTGGCAGATGTAGATATACACATGAAGTACAACCGGCGTTTTGTGGAGGCTGCCCGTGCAGTGAATGATAAGAAAGCGGAGGCGATTGCGTATGTCATCCGGGTGGAAGCTCTTTATAATTACGGTGTTCCGGATAGCCTGTTGCTGGCTGAGTCGATAGAGGCACTTGATTTTATGCGCGATGTCCCCGGTGCGGATGTGCATTATTTCTTTACGGCCTCTGTGATAGGGGAGGTGTACATTAGGATGGGAAATTACAACGAGGCATTGCGGATGGCCGAGAAGTTTTACAAAGAAGCCAGGGAGATGAACAACAATGCCGGGATCGTCACCTCCCTGCAGATGATGGGGGCGATATACCAGGGACTGGAGATGTATGACAAGGCCGAGGTCTCCTACCGGGAATCTATAGAGATAGCGGACGAAAAGAGGGAGCATGGGCTGAAGGGGGAGAGTTATGGTTCGCTGGTGAATATGTTGCTCGGACAGGAGCGTTACGAAGATGCCCTGGAGGTGAACAAAGAATTTGAAGCATTTCTCATCCGGATCGATGCCTGGGAAAGTGAGATGAGAAACCTGTATTTTCTTCATTACCTCAGGTATGTCACTCCTTATCTTTACCTGGGACAGCAGGAACTGGCGTGGGAATACCTGAAAAAGGCGGAAGAGTTTTCGATGGCCGAAACCTCCGTAGGGGCTTATTGGGTGGAAAATGCCCGGTTCGGCCTGCTGCTCGAAGAGGGCAGAT
>DALZBD010000279.1:0-5789 GCA_031977515.1 Bacteroides sp.
GTTATCGTTGTCAAACAGGGTTTATTATTTCACTTCTTCGAAATCAGCATCCTGTACATCGTCAGCTTGCTGAGAATCTGCAGACTGTCCGGCATTCATATCCGGTCCGGGCTGAGCACCACCACTCTGTGCATACATTTCGGCACTTGCAGCCTGGAAGGCTGTATTAAGTTCCGCCATAGTAGTGTCGATTGCAGCCAGATCCTGTGCCTGATGAGCATCTTTCAGTTTCTGTAAAGCCGCTTCGATTGGTGCTTTCTTATCAGCAGGCAATTTGTCTCCCAATTCTTCCAATTGCTTTTCAGTCTGGAAGATCATACTATCCGCCTGATTCAGCTTATCGATCTTTTCACGCTCTTTACGGTCTGTCTCTGCATTGGCTTCAGCTTCAGCTTTCATACGATCGATCTCTTCCTTGCTCAGTCCGGAAGATGCTTCGATACGGATAGCCTGTTCTTTGCCAGTCGCTTTATCTTTGGCAGACACCTTCAGAATACCATTGGCATCAATATCAAAAGATACTTCAATCTGGGGTACACCACGACGGGCAGGAGCAATACCAGTAAGGTTGAACTGACCGATCGTTTTGTTTTGAGAAGCCATTGGACGCTCTCCCTGTAGTACATGGATGGTCACTTCGGTCTGATTGTCTGCGGCGGTAGAATATACTTCTGTCTTTCTCGCCGGAATGGTAGTATTAGCATCGATCATTTTGGTCATTACTCCACCCAGAGTTTCGATACCCATAGAAAGCGGAGTCACATCCAACAAGACTACTCCTTTGATCTCGTCAGTAAGTACAGCTCCCTGTACAGCAGCACCTACAGCTACTACCTCATCCGGATTTACTCCTTTTGAAGGAGCTTTTCCGAAATAATCTTCCACGAGTTTCTGTACGGCAGGAATACGGGTAGAACCACCTACAAGGATTACTTCATCAATATCAGCATTGGAGAGTCCCGCATGACTCATTGCTTTCTTACAAGGTTCCAGACAAGCCTGGATCAGGTTGTGAGCAAGAGACTCGAACTTAGCACGGGTAAGAGATTTTACCAGGTGTTTTGGCACACCATCTACCGGCATAATATAAGGAAGGTTGATCTCCGTAGTAGTGGAAGAAGACAACTCGATCTTCGCTTTCTCAGCTGCCTCTTTCAGACGTTGCAGAGCCATCGGGTCTTTAGTCAGGTCGGCACCTTCATCGTTCTTAAACTCCTGTACCAACCAGTCGATAATAACCTGATCAAAGTCATCACCACCCAGGTGAGTATCTCCATTGGTAGAAAGCACTTCAAAGACCCCACCACCAAATTCAAGGATAGAGATATCAAATGTACCACCACCCAGGTCAAAAACAGCAATCTTCATATCCTTATGAGCCTTGTCCAGACCATAAGCCAGAGCAGCAGCAGTAGGTTCGTTCACGATACGTTGTACATTCAGCCCGGCAATCTGTCCGGCTTCTTTGGTAGCCTGACGCTGTGAGTCGGAGAAATAAGCAGGTACGGTGATCACTGCATCGGTTACTTCCTGTCCCAGATAATCTTCAGCAGTCTTCTTCATTTTCTGAAGGATCATCGCAGAGATTTCCTGTGGAGTATACAGACGTCCGTCGATGTCTACCCGAGGAGTGTTGTTTTCACCTTTTACTACTTTATAAGGCACACGACCCACTTCCTGCTGAACCTGATCCCAGTTCTCACCCATAAAACGTTTGATCGAAAAGATAGTACGTTTCGGGTTGGTGATAGCCTGACGCTTGGCCGGGTCGCCCACTTTACGCTCGCCACCGTCGACGAAAGCAACCACTGAAGGAGTTGTACGTTTACCCTCACTGTTTGCAATTACGACAGGTTCGTTACCTTCAAATACGGCCACACACGAATTTGTGGTACCTAAGTCAATTCCAATTATTTTTCCCATGATTTCTATTTTTTATTTTAGATTATATATTCAATTATAAAAATAATGTTCTTTTTATCTGTTCCTTTCCTGATACAATTTTCAATTAAAATATCTCAGGGAAAAGACAAACTCTGAAAAACAAACCTCATGCCAAATTTAAAACAGGAAATCAAGTGTCAGGTTTACTGTCAGAACGGCAGAAAACAAAAAAAATGTCATAATTTATAGTTTATTATAAACCCGACCTCTATTCAGACTTATAAAAACTACAACTTATGACATATAAGGAAAACAGATAACAGTTGCACAAGACAACTGTCAATAGTATAGCATATTTATTCTTTGAGACTTATAATAAGACTTCCCAGACAACCGACCGGGATTCTTAATTGATCTTTATTATCTGTCTGGATATATCCTCTGAGCCCCTTCAACTTCCCATCAGACAGAGTTACATATTCTTCATTTTCACTGCCAACCTCCATATCCCAGTCCCATATACATACAATATCCGGTATTGAAAAAAATAATTGTAGGTTATCCACGTCACATGCAGAACAACTTATTTTCTCCACGGGTTGCATAACTGTTAAGCCAAACTGAGGTGTCAGTTCCCCAAGACATTGATAAGTGGTATAGACAAAGATAATACGTGGTAAGATTACATTCTTCTTTCTTATAACTTTACCTCCCCACGACAACTCGACATCCCTCAAGGGCAAAAAACTCTTTACCCCGACTTCATCCAATTCCTTTTTAGTAGCAATCTCTTTATAAGGTTCAGTCAACAATATATTCCAACTAAAGTTCTCCATAGCAAATGATTTTCAGACGATCATTGGTTTCACTTCGCATCCTTAGACAATCTGATGGTAGTAGCCATCAAAGCAGTCAATGTCGTAAGAGAAGTCGACATACGGAGGAACTCAGCCATTTCCATACCTGCACCTTTAGGTTCTTTACTTGGAATAATGATCTCACATCCCGGCTCTATCGTTTTATGAGAACTCCGCTTAAACTTCGAGACAGTTCCGTTGAGATAGATCACGTATGCTTTTTTCTTTTTAGCCAGATATCCATACCCCCCTGCCTGATCTACATAATGGCGTAGGCCTGCTCCCTTTTCATACAAAACAGTATTGGGGTACATGACAGCCCCATTCACCTTTACCGTATTTATATATTCAGGTATAATCAGTACATCACCTTCACGCAAAACCATATCGTATTCGGAACCTGGACTATCCAACGCTTTTTCCAGATCAATCCCTACCATATAACGTTCTCCCATATCCAGATCAGCAAAAGAAATAGAGTCTTTTCCCAATCCTCTGTCTGCCAAGCGAATGACATCTCTTTTTTGCTTCCGCTCCTCTTCATTCATATAGCGTACCAGTCTGGCACCTTTCACGTATGCATCCTGTGTAACTCCACCGGCTCGTTCTATCAGATCACTCAATCTCTCATTTTTCTTGATCAGGGCATACGTACCATCAAATACAACCTCACCACGAATGGCAACATTCGTTTGTTTATAATAATTAGGACTACGTCTTACATATATCATATCAAATGGCTCCAGATAGAATTGGTTGTAATCTCCACGTAATTCTCCATCTTCGAGTTCCAGAGAATACATGATAGTCAATTCACTGGGAGCATCCAGACTTCTGGGATCTTTTATCCGGCGTGCCACATCAATTTTCGCATAACTTGCAGCTTCCAGAAGCCCGCCAGCTTTTACTATAATATCTTCGATGGTAGTAGTTTCCATAAAAGAATAGTTTCCAGGACGAGCTATTTGTCCGTATATTGACACTACTCCCTCCTGCTGTATCTCATGAATATTATAGATACGTAATATATCATTGTTGCACAACATTAGATTGTCCGATTGATCTGTCATTACTTTATTAAGGTCCACAGAGATCAGTTCAATGGATAAATCTTCCCTCTCTCTATACAGATGAGCCCGATTCATAAAGACCTCTCCCCGCAGGCCATCCGCCTGTTCGATCAGATCTTTTAAAGTCTTTGTCTCTTCATTGATCTGGTAGAGTCCTTTCCGATTGACAGGTCCTCTGATCTCTGCCTTATTTTCAAATCGGTTCAGGATAGCGCCTACAGTGAAGGCATCCCCATCAAAAATACGAAACATCTCAAAATCATCCTGATCAATGGTATATATCTGCTTCTCACGGCCAAATTGACGGAACAATCGGATATTATCCGTATAGGAATCACTCGCAAAACCACCTGCATACGTAATCAGATCGGCCAGTGTTTCGTCTTTCTTCATTTCATAGAACATAGGCCTTTTTACCTTGCCCGAAATATCTACCAGACATTCGTAGGGAGGAATCAAAATAATATCCCCTTCCATCAACCGGATATCGTCACTCGTCTTCCCTTCTAATATATATTCATACACATCCAGATCCGCGATTTTTCGCGAGCCTCTGATCACCTGTACGTTTCGCAAACTTCCGATCTGACTTACGCCCCCGGCGTAATATAAGGCATGAAAAACAGAAGAGAAAGCAGATAACGTATACGTTCCCGGTACCACAACCTCGCCCATTACATTCACCTGAATAGACCGCGAGTCACCCAAAGAGAGTTTTATTTCCGCATCCTGCCCGGCAATTGCCGCATGAGTTTTGCTGAATACCCCTTTGACATGTTCGTTTGCTTCCGCAATACTCATTCCATTCAGATAGACGGGTCCGATCTTATCCACCATGATATTACCTTCCGGTGATATTACCTCACGAATTGTTTTCTGAGAAACACCCCATATATCTATAATCACCTCATCCCCAGGACCGAGTACATAGTTCAGCGGAGTAGCGATATTGGCATAAGGCTCAAAAGAAAGATTACGTGAAGAAAAGATATTTCGTCCATACACCATTCTGGCGGCTTTAGCAGCGCTTCTTACCGTAGTCGGATCTTCAATCTCAACACTGATCTCATCCAATGTACCTGCAGTGACACGTGTTTCGGCCCGGTTACGGCTTTGTCCATACGCCTGTTTAGGAGTACCCTGATTTGCCTCTAACCTATTTTTGATCCTGTCAATTTGTGAGCTGGTAACTCCACGTCGCGCCAGTTCATAAGTCATTTGCATTTCAGTCTTACCATTTTCACGGGCACGAATAATATATTGAACGACCTGCTCATCCGACATCTTCTGAGCAGAAATGTGAGAGGTAAACAGGAAAAGAGTAACGATCAAAGAGAGTATTTTATACATGTTTCCAAACCTTAACGAAAATAGAGTCAGGATGTCCCATCAATTTCCACAAAAGTCCGGAATATAAAGTAGCGTACAGGAAAGATTCAATTGCCATGTTCTACTGATCAACAAACCTGATAAAAAAATAAAAACCTAGAAGAAATACCCTATTATGTAATCACTCCTTATTTTTATCTGAATATTATTCAGGTTCTGTCTTATGCTTCCAGTGCTCTATTGTGTGTGTGTAATAAAAACAGTTGCCCAACTACAAATAGTTTCTAATTTTGTGTACTACTTAAATAACCAGTTGCTTACGTATTAAGAAAAATTACAGGTGCTATCTTTTTTTTTATATTTCATAAAATCATACAATAGCCAGCCAAATACAGCTAAAAGTCCTACTACTACAGCTGTGACGATACAAACTAATAAAATCATACGGTTTGTGCTTTAAAAAAGTATTCTCTACACACCTACAGCTATCTATATCCAACATATAAGCTATAGGAACGCCAAAGATATAATAATAAATCAAAAGAAATGTATCTACGTTTATTAAATATCTTTAAAAGCATCTTATTCTTCTGCCAGGATTCATAAAAAAACAGATCATAACAATTTACAACTCTTCAAAAAAGCCATA
>DALZBD010000280.1:0-5777 GCA_031977515.1 Bacteroides sp.
ATCCGGATACAGCAATTCCGGATATGGTTGTTACAGAAATTTATAAAGCAGATTACGAAGAGTTGCTCAACCGGGCCTCCCGGTATGCAGATACTGCTTATTATTGCAATGTGACTGAAGAGTATGAACTGGCGGTATTGTATGCCGACTCTGCCATTCATCAACTGAACCTTCATTATATGAAATATGCCGATGAACCCGGTCGGTTGATGACGCTGCGTGGACAGGGAATTGCTGCCGAACTGGAATGGTGGGAGCAATTGTTTGATTCGGACTTTCATGTGATCTTAGATATACGTAATGAGGCTGCTGTTGCTTTTCTGGCACTTAAACAGTGGGATGCTTACACGTACAACAATATTGCCTATACTACCTTATATAAGATACTGGGAGAAGATACTTCGATAGAGGCCTATTGTATGGAACTGGAACGGTCTACCACCAACAAAATGGTAGGTATCCTGCTGTGTGTGGTTCTTTTTGTAGCCTCTTTGTTTGGCTATTACCTGTTGTATGTCCGTAAAAGATATATCAACCGCTTCCATCTCGAACAGGTATTGGAGATCAACCAGGAGATATTTTCAGCCTCTCTGGTGCGTACGGATAAGACTGAGGATGCGCTGCAACGGGAAGAAGAGGTACTGAAAGAGATCCCCCGCCACATGGTGACAGAAGCTTTTGAAGAGGTGAATGAATTGATCAATATCCGGCTCTGGGGAATTGCCGTGTACAATGAAAATACCGGGAAACTGGAATATGCTTCCGATCCTTCCACGGAAAATATGCCCGATATTATACAGGAGTGTTTCGAAGAGGAACATATCCTGTATGATGAAAACAGCCAGTCTGTGCCTTTGCTGATTGATACAGGAGGCAATCACCGTTGTGTGGGTGTATTGTATCTGGAGAGAGAACCGGACAACAGGTTTGTGACAGATTCGTTGTATGTGGAACTGATCTCACGGTATGTGGCTGTGGTTGTATTCAACGCGGTCATCAAGATCGCCACCAAGTACAGGGATATCGATTCGGCACAGGATGAGGTGAGGCGTGCCTCCTGGGAAGACGGACTGTTGCACGTGCAGAATATGGTGCTGGACAACTGTTTGTCGACGATCAAACACGAGACCATTTATTATCCGAACAAGATCAAACAGATCATCCGCAAATTGAATGCCGGAGATTTTTCGCAACAGGAAGAAGAGGAGAATGTCGATGCCATTGCGGAATTGATCGAATATTACAAAGGGGTATTCCTGGTATTGAGTTCCTGCGCTTCCCGCCAATTGGAGGAGGTGACTTTTCGCAGGAGTGTGGTGGCAGTGGAAGACCTGTTTACGCATGCCCAACGGTATTTTAGGAAATCTATGCGTAACCGGAACGTGCAGGTCAGTCTTACCTGTATGCCGGCTGGCAAAGAAAAGGTAGTAGGGGACGTCATCCTGTTGCGTTTCCTTCTGGAAAACCTGATCGATGAAGCATTGAGTGTTGCGTTGGACGGAGAATTGATACTGCGAGTCCGTGTGGATGGAGAATACATCCGTTTCGATTTTGTGGATACCCGCCGTGAAAGGACCGTGGAGGAGTTGAACCGTCTTTTCTATCCGGAACTTGCCCGTATGACACAGGGAGAGAAAGGTGAGTTGCAAGGTACGGAGTATCTGGTTTGTAAGCAGATTATTCGTGACCACGATGAGTTTGCAGGGCGGAGAGGCTGCCGCATGAATGCGGAGCCGGCATCGGAAGGAGGGTATAGTGTCTATTTCACAGTGCCTAAAAGATGAAGGGATTTACGATTTACGGATTTACAATTTACGATTATTCCCTTCGGTCATGACCCTTATCTGATGATTAACACGAAGGAACGTTGAAGTTACATTTCATTGATGAGATAAATAATAATAAACACGCATAATATGACAGTAGAAAACAGAAAGTTCAGAGTGATCATTGTAGAGGATGTGAAACTGGAACTGAAAGGGACGGAAGAGATATTCCGGCATGAGATCCCCAACGCGGAGATCATAGGTACGGCAATGACCGAAAAAGAATTCTGGCCATTGATCGAGAAAGATGTACCCGATCTGGTATTGCTGGATCTGGGGCTGGGAGGCTCTACCACCATCGGTGTGGATATCTGCCGCAACATCTGCAAACGCTACAAAGAGGTGAAGGTGCTGATCTTTACAGGGGAGATCCTCAATGAGAAACTGTGGGTGGATGTACTGAATGCAGGTGCAGACGGTATCATCCTGAAGACAGGTGAACTCCTGACTAAAACCGATGTGGAGGCTGTGATGGACGGTAAAGAACTGGTCTTCAACTATCCCATACTGGAGAAAATAGTAGAACGTTTCAAGAGATCCGTGGAGAATGATGCCAAACGTCAGGAAGCAGTGATCAATTACGACATAGACGAATACGATGAGCGTTTTCTCAGGCATCTGGCTTTGGGGTATACCAAAGATATGATCGCCGGACTGAAAGGAATGCCTTTTGGTGTGAAATCTCTCGAGAAGCGTCAGAACGATCTGATCAGCCGTTTGTTCCCACAAGGCGAGCGGGTAGGAGTGAACGCCACCCGTCTGGTGGTCAGGGCACTTGAATTGCGTATTATCGACCTGGACAACCTCGAAGCCGATGAAGAATAAATGGCGTATGCCGCATCCGGCTACTATGTTCCTGTTGCTGACGGGAATTGTAGTACTTTTTTCGTGGATCTGTGATATCTATGGTCTGCAGGTGGTACATCCTCAGACCGGAGAAGAGATCCGCGTACAGAGTCTGTTGAGTCCGGAAGGTATACGCTGGTGGTTGAAAAATGTAATTACTAATTTTACAGGGTTTGCTCCTGTAGGTATGGTGATCGTGGCTATGTTCGGATTTGGTCTGGCCGAGCATTCCGGGTTGAGCGCGGCTTTTATCCGCAGGCAGAGTGGAAAGCCCTATCGGAAGAATGTAGTCATACTCGCTGTGATCCTGTTGGGGATACTCTCCAACGTGGTGGGAGATGCAGGGTATGTGATCATGCTCTCTGTCGCGGCTACTTTGTTTCATGCCGCGGGTCTGCATCCGGTGGCGGGTATCATCACTGCTTATGTTTCGGTTGCCTGCGGATACAGTGCCAACCTGTTTATCGGAACATTAGATCCGTTACTGGCCGGTACCACACAGGAGGCTGCGTATATGAGCGGAATGGATATGAGGAGCTATGGTCCTCTTTCCAACTATTTTTTCATGGTATTCTCTACACCTCTGTTGCTGGCTATTATCTATCTGATCACGCGTCGGAGCCTGTTACCTTCCTTAGGAGAGTATACGGGCGAGGTGAAGTTTGAAGGGCATCGCAAGCTTACCCGGAAAGAGCGGAGGGCTCTGGTACTGTCTATTGTCGTTGGAATCGCGTATTTGTTGATCATATTCCTGTTCACTTTCTCTTCCTGGGGTATATTGCGGGGGGTGAACGGCGGCCTGGTACGTTCTCCTTTTCTGGTAGGTATTCTTTTCATTCTTTCGTTTGGCGTAGGGTTGATGGGGATGATATATGGGTTCTCTTCCGGCAGGTATCGTTCGGATAGTGATGTGGTGGAAGGGTTGGCTCAACCCATGAAAATGCTGGGTGTCTATTTTGTCATTGCTTTCTTTGCCGCACAACTGTTTGCCTGTTTTGAATATACCCAATTGGACAAATGTGTATCCATTGTAGGTGCCGATCTATTGAGCATGGCACAACTGCCTGCCATTGGTATTCTGATCCTTTTTATCCTTTTCACCGCCACAATCAATCTTATTATACCATCGGCCACAACCAAATGGGCCTTTATGGCATTTATTTTTATTCCGGTGTTGAGTAAGGCCGGTGTGGCCCCCGAAGTGGTGCAATGTGCTTTCCGTATAGGAGATAGCGCCACCAATGCGGTGACGCCCTTTCTCTTTTATGTACCCCTGGTTCTCACCTGTATACAGCAGTATGACAAAGATTCTACCTACGGTACATTGTTGAAGCATACCTGGAAATATTCCCTGGTGATCCTGCTTGTTTGGAGTCTCGTATTTATCCTCTGGTACCTCCTGGGAATACCTTTTGGAATGTAGCTATACGGCACACATGTAAAAAAAGTGTTTTTTTTCTTTTGATATTTCATAAAAAGCGGTTACCTTTGCAACCGCAAATAAGGCTGGTTCCGTAGCTCAGCTGGATAGAGCAACGCCCTTCTAAGGCGTGGGTCAAGCGTTCGAATCGCTTCGGGACTACAAAAGGCAATCCAATAGGGTTGCCTTTTTGTTGAATAGCAGTGAACTTGATGTTTTTTTTCGTCTTTTAAATTGTAAGTAGGGATTTCTTTACGTATAACTTTTTAATCACATATGGCACACTAATATAACTTTTTGTAGTACCATAGTCATACAAAGTATTCAGTTTGTATCATCATTATGAAAAATCAAATCACTATAATGGCTTTTAGTCCCAAAAAGAATACCAAAAGAAATAATAGTTTTGGCTGGGAAGTTTAAGTATATGTTTTAGGAAACACATTTCAGTGGTATATGAGGACATAGGTGATACAATAGAATAAATAAAATTGGTTGTAATTTATAAAAGAGAGCAATAGTTCATTATACCAACAATTAATAATAAACTCTCTTAGTTACGGAAATATATTATTTATCTTTTTGAATAGAAGCTTTCTTCTTTGAAGAAAAGAATATAATAGAGCAAGAAGTAAGGATCAATAATTTTTGTCTTTTCGAAATAATTAAATTTTTTGATTTAAAAATTATAGGAGTTTAGGGAAAAGATAAATGGAATCAACAAATAATATTTTAAGAAGTTAACTTTGCAAAAAAAGAATTTTTAGTTATGAGAATAGAATTTAAAAACAAAAAAAAGTATTAATTTTACCCTAATTATTTTTCTCGAATTAAAGCTATATTTTCATGAAGGAAATAATTGTCATAAAGAATTTTGGTGGCATCAAATCTGTAATAACTGAATTAAATCCAACAAATGTTTTTATTGGACCTCAAGCGTCTGGTAAGAGTATTATAGTAAAACTCTTGTATTATTTTAAAAACTTTATACCTGAAATGTTGAAATCTCTAGGAGATGATAATACCAGAAGAGAGTTTGATAAAAAACAAAAAGAAAAATTTGTAACGTATTTTCCTAAAGATTGTTGGCCGGAAGATGATTTTCAAATTCAATATAAAAATGGAGATTATATTATAGTAATAGCCAAATCTTCAAAAGATAAATTAGATATTATTTATTCCTCTGAATTTAGTGACTTATATCTTAAACTAAGAAGTATTTTTAGGGAAATTATAAAAAAAAATGATACCGAGGATTTCTCCTCTCGTTTTGAAATAAATCGTAAGATAAAAGATAAACTTTTTGATTATTTAGATGAATCTGCTAGTGTAAATTTAACTAATTCACAATTTTTTATTCCTGCTGGTCGTAGTTTCTTTTCACAAGTCCAGTCTAGTATATTTTCGTTATTGCGACATAACAATTACATAGATCCTTTTCTAATAGAATTTGGTTCAAAGTATGAGAATATTAAGCAGTTTTATGATTTTGGAAGAAGAAGGAAAGATTTACAAACAGATCAATTGATAAATCAAATATTAAAAGGAAGCTTATCAAGAGAAAAAGATGTTGATAGTATCTTACATTCTGATAAAAGAAAAGTAAATTTATCTTATGCGTCTTCTGGGCAACAAGAAATTTTACCTTTATTGTTAATATTAAAGTCTTTAATAAATAGTTCACC
>DALZBD010000281.1:0-5758 GCA_031977515.1 Bacteroides sp.
CGATAAAATTAAGATATGCTCCTTTCCGCAACAACACCCACGTTGCACAACCGGACGAAGAGAGTTCGCTGCAACTCCAAGAGCCACTGCCTGTAATAGACGGTGCCACTGCCTTATACCCCCTGTATGCGGCTTTTGCCGAAGCGACTTATCCGAAAAAGATCGTAGAAGAGACTAACGATCCGGATATATGGATACAGGGCGGCAGCACTTCCCAGGCATTCAGACGGCTCACAGAAGGAGAAGCGGATATTATTTTCTGTGCCCGGCCTTCCAAAGAACAATGGGAAGCAGTACGGGAAAAGGGAGATACATTCCTGCTCACACCGATCGGCAGGGAAGCTTTCGTCTTCTTTGTCAACAAAGAGAACCGGGTGACGGCCCTCTCTTCCCAGGAAATACGCGATATCTACTCCGGCAAGATCACCAACTGGAAGCAGGTAGGTGGAAAAAACAAAAAGATCCTGCCTTTCCAGCGTCCCGTAGGGAGTGGAAGCCAGACTATGCTATTACATATCATGGGGGATACTCCCCTGATACCTCCCCTTGAAGAGGAAGAAGTAATGGGAATGGGAGAGATTATCGACAGGACCTCCACCTATCAGAACCGTCAGAATGCCTTAGGCTACTCTTTCCTGTTCTTTACGCAGAAGTTGGTAGCTGATGATGCCATCCGTCTCCTGCAGATAGATGGCATAGAACCCAACCGGGAGAATATCAGAGACGGATCTTATCCTTTCACTGACGATTTCTATGCGATTACGTTGAAGAATCCTTCCGAACAGATACAACAATTGATTGAATGGATCCTCTCGGAGCAGGGTCAGGAATTGGTAGAGAAGACAGGATATGTGTCCATTCACCGGGAATGAAGATCAGACTGATCTCCGAAAACAAACAACCACCTGAATCATAATATGAATAATCAGGAAGAGTCTGTTCTGATTTTACTCGTTCTTTATTCAGACGCAAATATGCGTCTCTACAAGTGTATTACCTTCAAAAGAAAACATAATCGGTGTAAAGATGCTGGTACTTCGCGTCTGAAAAAGGGAAATAGAAAGAAATACAAAAGAAATAGCGAATAACATCTACAATCATTTATTCGTAGAAAATCCTGACAGGTACTAAGATGCTAACTAAAAAAATCTTATTTTTATGCCCCGGAAGTAAGGAAGGATAGTTTTATATAACCATTTCCATATTTAAACCGTAAATTGTAAATCAGTACATCGTAAATAGTTCAGCCTTACCGTTCGTCAGAAAACAGCTGCAGTTCGTCAGATTAAGTTGCACCCACCCTCTTTATCTTCCTACCTTCGCTTCCTCACTTAAATGAAAGGAAGATGAAAATCAGACTTTTTTTACTGGTCTTTACAGGAATATGGACCATCAGTCACGGTTTATATGCACAGAGCAACACAGAAAGCCGGATTGCGGGTATACTGACAGACTCAGAAGGCCAGTCTATGGACAATGTCACCACCCTGCTGCTCCAGGAGAGAGATTCTTCTTTTGTTTCCGGATGCACTTCGGATCAGAGAGGAACCTTTCAATTCAAAGGGGTTCCGGAAGGAGAATACCTGATCCGTCTCTCTATGATCGGATACAGAACAAAAGAGTATCCGATCCGGTTATCCGCAAACGAGGATCTCTCCCTGGGAACCATCACCCTCGAAGAAGACAGTCACCTGCTGGAAGAGGCACTGATCGTAGCAAAGAAAAAACCGATCCAATGGGAGCCGGGAAAAACAACCATTCATCTTTCCTCTATGCTTATGGGCACGGATGGCAACCTGGCAGAGACCCTCAAAAGCATGCCCGGAGTACACATCCAGCAAGACGGCACCATTGTGCTGAACGGGCAGGCAGGCGCTACCGTATTTATCAACAACAAAGAGACATACCTGTCGGGAGAGAATCTGATCCGGTATCTGCGCTCAATCCCTTCTTCCTCGGTGGAGCAAATAGAACTGATCACCCATCCATCCGCACAGTACGACGCAGGCGGACAGGCAGGTAAGATCAATATCCGTATCAAAAAGACACGCGTGGATGGATTCAATCTTCCGGTGTTTGCCGGTTATCAGCAAGGAAAATTTGGGAAAGGATATGCGGGTTGCAGTCTGAATCTGAAAAAAGACCGGATCAACCTCCATACGACCTACTCCTACAATCAGGGGAAAGACGATATGGACTCACGTATCCACCGCAATACCATAGATGCAGAGACAGGAGAAGCAGCAGAGACCGGCATGCATCAACTGAGCTACCGGGAGTATCCCTACACAGCTCATTATATACGAGGTGGAGTCGACTACGAATGGACGGAAAAGACAGATATAGGAGCGTATGCATCGGTCAATGTGATAAACAGAACCCGCAAAGAGTCGCTGGATGCCCTGTTTCATGACGATCAGGGATACACCGGCGAGGGTACTTACACAACAAGTCGTGCCCGGGTTACGCCCCGCAACTTCACCACCGGCGGAAATGTAACCTACAGGCCCCGGCAGGGTGCAGAATGGCAGACTGCGTATGACTATCTCTCCTATTCACTCAAAGAGGACCAGTCACAGACAAGTCAGACGGAAACTCTACCCTACAGCCATCTGCGGGGAGACCTCGATGGGAAGATCCGGATCCATGCGCTGCAATCGGATCTGACCCTGCCCATACACAACAAACACACGCTCTGTCTCGGGGTGAAAAGTACCTTTACCTCTATCGACAACAGTGCCGTTTACACCAACAAACAGGAAGAGGCGTGGACACTGAGCCCGGACATCAGCAGTGCCTTTACCTACAAGGAAAATATCTATGCCGGATACATCAAATGGAATGCTGAACTCCATGAAAAGATCCTTCTCGAAGCAGGTCTGCGGATAGAAAACACACAGGTCAGAGGCAACCTGTACAGCTATGCCGAGGCAAATGATTCATCGTTCCGAAGGAAATATACCCACCTCTTTCCGAATGCGACGTTGCGATTTAATCTGTCTCCGGAACATGCGCTCAGTTTGCTGTATGGCCGACGCATCACCCGCCCCAACTACAGAGACCTGAATCCGTTTATAGAGGTACGGGACAATTACCTGTACGAGCAGGGAAACACAGACCTCAGGCCTCAACTGACACAGAACTTCGAGCTCTCTTATCTGTTGAACAACAAATTTTCTTTCCAGCTATTTTTCAATCATACCACAGATCCGATCACCAAAAGTTTCATTATGCAGGACGCGCAGCGTGTGAACGTACTCTCCACCAACCTGACTTCCGAATACAGTACCGGTTTCCGGTTCAATGGCAGTCTGAGGCCCCTGAGATGCTGGAGCATTCATACCGTCATGAACTTCAACTACAAAAAATACCAGTGGGAAATGCAGGGTCAGAAACAGGAGAACAACTTATTTACTCCTTCCCTTCATCTCATGAACCAGTTGGAGCTTCCCCGCCAATGGAGTATGGAGGCTACTTTCATCTACCAGGGAAAGTCTGCCGAAGCACAGGCCACCATCCACCCTGTATGGATGATCTCGGCAGGTGTCGGCAAAAAGATCACGGAAAAGCTGTCTCTGAAAGTCTATGCCAACGATATTTTTTCCTCTTTCCGTACCCGGATGGATGTCAACATCATCAACCTGACAGGCACTGTATGGGAGAAGTGGGACAATACATACGTCGCCCTGCATCTTTCTTACCAGATCGGCCGGGGAAAAACATTTCAAAAAAACCAGCGTAAAAATCTTCCGGAAGAAAGTAAAAGAATAAATTTGTAAATGATGAACAACCCAAACCACATGAACTCTTTCTGGCAATGGATCTATCCCGCTCTGTTTGCCGTAGTCATCTATAGCCTGATCCGGCTGGTAACAGATATACCGGCCGAGAATGAATGGAATTCGGCCAATCACATTGCAGGTATGGCCACTGCTCTTGTGGGATGTTATTCCTTCTATTTCGTTTGCAGATACTATTTCAGCAGGAAGTGGTCGCCCTATAAGACCAGACGTGCCCTGTTCACAGAATACACCGCAGTGATCCTCTACATTATTGCTTCACTCACTATGCTTCTGTTCATCTCTCATGTGAGCTATAACAGGCTCGGAAACCCTTTCGGAGATCTGATCATTTCACAAGCCATAGCTATACCGGTTCTGCTCTTCTATTACAGCATGATCCGCCATCTCGAGATCAATCGTTTCTACAGGCAACAGTCTCTGCAATTAGAGAAGATCAAAAGTGACCAGCTGAATACGGAACTGCAACTACTCAAATCTCAATACCATCCTCATTTTCTATTCAACGCACTCAACACGATCTATTTTCAGATCCATAGTGAGAATGCCCCGGCAAGACACAGTGTCGAGCTTCTTTCCAGGCTGCTGCGTTACCAGCTGTATGACATTCATCAGAAAGTGACCTTTTCTCAGGAACTGGCCTATCTTCGATCTTACATCGAGTTTCAATCTTTGCGGGTGAGCAAACGGCTCCAACTGACACTCGACGCAGACCCGCAGATCGGCGAACAGGAAATCCCTCCGCTGCTGTTTCAGCCTCTGGTAGAGAATGCGTTCAAATACGTGGGAGGTGATTACCGGATCAACATCTCTTTCCGACGGAAAGAATCCGCCCTTCACTTCACCATACAGAATTCGATCAGCAACCGGGAAAAGCAACCGGAGAAAAACAGATCCGGTATCGGGATCAAAAACCTTCACCGCAGGCTGGAGCTTTTATATCCTCAGAGACACAGTCTCAGCACGAAAAAAATCGATACATTGTTTGTTGCAGAATTAATCTTAACCCTCAACGAATCATGGAAATAAAATGTATTGTTACAGACGATGAGCCCATCGCCCGCGAAGGCATGAAGGAATATATCGGGAAAGTAGATTTCCTGAAACTGATCGGGGAATGTGAAGATGCTTTTCAACTCAATTCCCTGCTGCAGACCACCCAGCCGGATCTGCTGTTGCTGGACATACAGATGCCCGACCTGACAGGGATTGATCTGCTTTCGGCCATTCCGCATCCTCCCAAAGTGATCTTCACCACCGCCTACGAGCAGTATGCCGTAAAAGGTTTCGAACTGAATGCAACCGATTATCTGCTGAAGCCTATCTCCTTCGAACGTTTTCTGAAAGCTGTCAACCGGGTACATGACGAGTTACAGAAAGAGAAAAATGTATCAGGCGACGACTACTTCTTCATCAAACGGGACAAGCAGATCAAAAAGATCCGCCAGCAGGAGATCCTCTACCTGGAAAGTATGGAGAACTATGTGGCGATCCACACCCTGGACAGCCGCGAGATCGTCTATTCCACCTTGAAACACATCTATACACAATTGTCCGGTTCCACCTTTCTGCAAGTCCACCGTTCCTACATCGTCAATATGGAATACATAGAATCTATTGAGGGGAATATGCTTCACATCCGGTCTGCCCGGATCCCCATCGCCCGTGCACTGCGTAAGAAAGTCTTTGAGACCATTCTCAACAACAGATTGCTCAATAAATGATCTACTCCTTCACCGAGAAGCCTAATTGCACTTTATACCAAGATACCTCCTCCCCCGATCCTGTATATCTCATATTCTATACCTCTCATTTCCCGGCTCCCATCTTCTGTATCCATAAATAAGAGAGACATAAAGAAAGACACCGATAAATCCCAAACCATACCCTGATACTAAAAAACTCTCTGCTTTTCCAGAACAATACCCGTCCATTTTTCTTTTTAGAGAAGGTAGTTC
>DALZBD010000282.1:0-5743 GCA_031977515.1 Bacteroides sp.
CGGCTGGGTATCCCGGTAGACTTCAGCAACGAAGGCATACACGGGCTCAACCACGACCGGGCTACGCCGCTGCCTGCCCCGATAGCCATCGGCTCTACCTGGAACAAAGACCTGGTGCGCCAGGCGGGTATCATCGGCGGACGGGAGGCGAAGGCTCTCGGATATACCAATGTATACGCTCCGATCCTGGACCTGGCACGTGACCCGCGCTGGGGACGTGTGCTGGAATGCTACGGCGAAGAGCCTTACCACGTGGCTACGCTGGGCCGGGAGATGGTGCTGGGCATACAGTCGCAGGGAGTAGCGGCCACGCTCAAGCACTATGCGGTGTACAGTGTGCCCAAAGGCGGACGCGATGGACACGCCCGTACCGACCCGCACGTGGCACCGCGCGAGATGCATCAGTTGCATTTGTTTCCTTACAGAAAGATCATCCGCGAGGCGCGGCCAATGGGTGTGATGAGTAGTTACAACGACTACGACGGCATCCCGGTATCGGGCAGCTACTACTTCCTGACGGAACTGCTCCGGGAGAAGTTCGGATTCGACGGTTATGTGGTGTCGGACAGTGAGGCGGTGGAGTTTGTCTACAGCAAACACCGGGTGGCCCCAGACATGAAAGGAGCCGTGAAAGAGGTGGTGGAAGCGGGCATGAACGTGAAGACCAACTTCACGCATCCGTCGGACTTCATCCTGCCACTGCGCGAGTTGGTACGGGAGGGAAGCGTGTCGATGCAGACCCTGGACCGCAATGTGGCAGATGTGCTGCGGGTGAAATTCCGCCTCGGCCTGTTCGACTCTCCCTATGTGGAAGATACGAAAGCGGCAGACCGCATCGTGGCCTCGCCGGACACGAAAGACTTCGAACGCCGGATGGCCCGGGAATCGCTGGTACTGCTGAAAAATGAAAATGACCTGTTGCCCCTCGACCTGGGCAACTGCAAACATATCCTCGTGACCGGCCCGCTGGCCATCGATACGACGGCGTATGTGAGCCGCTACGGTCCGCAGAATATGCAGGTGACGCATGTACTGAAAGGTATTGAGGAGTATGCTGCCGGAAAGGCAACAGTGACCTATGTGAAAGGCTGCGAGGTGGTGGATGCTACCTGGCCGGAAAGTGAGATCATCCCTACCCCACTCAACGATGAAGAGCAGGCACAGATCCGCCAGGCGGTGGAGCAGGCGATGCAATCGGATGTGGTGATCGCGGTACTGGGAGAAGACGAGCACCGGGTGGGCGAGAGCAAATCGCGCACGGGACTTGGATTGCCGGGACGGCAGTTTGAATTGCTGCAGGCACTGCACGCCACGGGAAAGCCCATTGTGCTGGTACTGATCAACGGACAGCCGCTGACGATCAACTGGGAAAACCGCTACATTCCTGCTATCCTGGAGGCCTGGTTTCCCAGCCCGGTAGGCGGACACGCGATTGCGGAGACGCTCTTCGGAGATTATAACCCCGGGGGTAAGCTGTCGGTGACTTTCCCCAAGAGCCTCGGACAGATCGAACTGAACTTCCCCTTCAAACCGGGATCGCACGCGGGACAACCGGGTGACGGCCCGAATGGATACGGAAAGACTGCGGTGGTGGGTTCACTCTATCCGTTTGGATACGGACTGAGCTACACGACGTTTGGATACGACAACCTCCGGGTGACTCCGTCGCAGCAGGGTATACAGGGCAATGTAGAGGTCTCCTTCGAGGTGACCAACACGGGAAAACGCGCGGGCGATGAGGTGGTACAGCTCTATGTACGCGACCTGCTGAGCTCGGTGATCGCCTACGACTCGCAACTGCGTGGCTTCGAGCGCATCACGCTGCAACCGGGGGAGACCCGCAAGGTGAACTTCACCCTCACCCCTGCCGATCTGGAGATGCTGGATAAGGATATGCACTGGATCGTGGAGCCGGGAGAGTTTGAGGTGCTGGTGGGCAGCAGCTCGGAAGACATCCGCCTGACGGGGAGGTTTGAGATGGTGCAGCGATGAGGCTCGGAGATGTGTTCAAGAGCCTTTGGCACATCCCCATTTATTCCCATTATGTATGCAAAGAATGATGTAGTCCCTTCTCGCCTGCCTGCTTTCCGGTAACACGAACAACAAGGCAGGAAAGAAGACCGGACACAGGCTGCGTCATGCGTTACAGACCGACAGGATCCACGGTCTGCAGCCCTTCGTATGTCTGCTCCGGTAGATACACAAAAGAGATGTTGAGACAAAAAGGGTATGCTGAGACAAAGGGGCATATTGAGACAAAGCGTTATGTTGAGACAAAGCGTTATGCTGAGACGCAAAGTATTGCGTCTCTACAAGCTGCATGATCCTGCGGGAGATAACCATTCCATGTAGAGAAGGAAGACCTGCATGATCCTGCGGAAGATGACCATTCCATGTCCGACACCACATAGTAGAGAAGGAAGAGCTGCATGATCCTGCGGAAGATGACCATTCCATGTAGAGACGCAATACCTTGCGTCTCAGGAAAGAAGAGAAACTCACGCCCCGTAAAGCGAACCTAAAAAAAGAATCCAGACAGATTCCGATTGAGAAACAAACAAATAGTTACTTTAAAATCATACAAAATTATGATGAACATTCAATTTTTACACAGAAGGATCAGGACTGTATCCTTGCTGCTTTGCGCGCTTCTGATGCTGGTATCTTTCCAGGCATCGGCACAGCAGACCAACCGCCGGATTTCCGGAGTAGTGACCGACGATACGGGCGAACCGATGATCGGTGCCAACGTGGTACTGAAAGGGGGCGAAGCGGTGGGATGCATTACCGACCTCGACGGGAAATTCACCCTCGACGTGCCTGCACAGGGCACACTGGTGATTACCTACATGGGCTACGACGCACAGGAGGTATCGATAGCCGGGAGAGAGTTTTTCAACATCATCCTGAAAGAAGATGCACACATGCTGGACGATGTGGTGGTTGTGGGCTACGGTGTGATGAAGAAAAGCGACGTGATCAGCTCGGTGACCTCGGTGAAGGCCGAGGAGATGACCAAAGCCGTGACGCTGGACGTGGGCGAAATGCTCCGCGGTAAGGCGGCGGGTGTACAGATCACCACCTCTTACGCCGGTCCCGGTGGAGGATCGGACATTCAGATCCGCGGGGTCAACTCCATCTCCGGAGGTACCAGCCCGATTGTGATCGCGGACGGTGTGATGGTGGGATCGATCAACGACGTCAACCCCAACGACATCGCCTCGGTGGAGATCCTGAAGGATGCTGCCGCACAGGCGATCTACGGTGCGCGTGCGGCCAACGGGGTGGTGCTGATCACTACCAAACGCGGAGCAGTGGGCAAGACCTCTGTCAACTACCACGGCTACTACGGGGTACAGAAGGTGAAACGCAACTTCGATGTATACACACCGGAGGAGTTTCTCCAGTACAAACGGGAGGCGTACCGTACGACCAACAACAATGAGTATGGAACAGACGAACAGGTATTCAGTACCCGCGAGCTGGAGTCTATCCGCAACGGTGAGTTTATCAACTGGCAAAACGAGCTGATGCGCACGGGATCTATCCAGAACCACGACATCAGTGTGACGGGTGGTACGGAGAAGACGAAACTCTTCCTGAGCGCCAACTTCCAGCAGCAGGAGGGTGTGGTGCTGAACACGGACTTTGTGAAAGGACAGTTCCGCATCAACGTGGATCACGAGATCACCCGCTGGCTGAAGGTAGGGGTGAACTCGCTGATGGGTATCTCCGATGCACACGACCCGGGCATGGCGGCCATCCTGCGCGACGCGGTGATCTGCTCCCCGCTGGGACAGGTGTACGACGAGGAGGGCAACCTGAACGCGCACCCGACGGGATTGCAGGAAAACTGGAACCCGCTGTTGGATATCTACGAAAAGAAACTGACGAAGAAGAACCGCTACGACCTGGTGAGTATATTTGCCGACTTTACCCTTGCCAAAGGGCTGAGCTACCGCCTGCAGGCCAGCCGGAGAAGCTGGAACTACAAACAGGAACTGTACAACACAGCCCGATCCAAAGCGGGCAGCTATACCGATACGGGTAGCGGTAGCCTGATCACGAAAGACAGCAACGAGTGGACGATAGATAATATCTTCTCGTACGACCGCACGTTTGGCAAGCACAGCGTGAGCGGAACGTTTATCCAGAGCTGGAACGAGAAGAACGAGCACGCCAATACGGTATCGGCATCGCTCATCCCGAGTGATGTACTGGGTGTGTACGGACTGGAAACGGGTGAAAAGGTGCAACTGAGCATGACGGGATATCAGCGCCGCCTGATCTCTACCGCCCTGCGTATGCAGTACAACTACGACTCGCGCTACTACATCACAGCCAGTGCGCGTCGAGACGGTTCGTCGGTATTCGGTGCGGACAACAAATGGGGGATCTTCCCGGCGATGGCCCTCGGATGGAATGTGTACCGCGAGGCTTTCCTGGAGTCGTTTGAGCCGCTGACCAACCTGAAGGTGCGTCTCAGCTACGGTAGTGTGGGCAACGAAGCGATCGACCCGTACGGCAGTGTGGCCTCGGCCGATCAGTGGGACTACTACACCACCGGACAACTCTCAGGGTATACGCCCGGTGCTACGCTCTCGAACCCGAAACTGAAATGGGAGACTTCTACCACGCTGAATACGGCGATAGACTTCGGATTCTTCAACAACCGCCTGAGTGGTACGTTTGAGTGGTACAAGACCAACACGACCAACCTGCTGGTGAATCGTTCGATCAACTCTTCTACGGGATATACGACCATCAAGGACAACATCGGTGAGATCCAGAACACCGGGGTAGAGCTGCACATCGAAGGGGTGCTGGTGAAGACACGTGACTGGCATATAGAGGCGGGTATCAACTTCTCGAAGAACAACAACAAGATCATGAAGCTGTTTGGTGACCTCGATGGCGACGGCAAGGAGGATGACTACCCGGCCAACAACTGGTTTATCGGCAAGCCGATCAGTGTATGGCGTACCTACGAAGCGATCGGCATCTGGCAGGAGAGCGAGATAGACGATATCCCGAAATCGGCACAGCCGAATGCCAAACCGGGGGATGTGAAGCTGCGTGACCGCGATGAAAACGGGGTACTGAACGATGATGACAGGATCATTGTATCGAAGTTGCCCAAGTGGAACGGATCGCTGAACCTGAATGTGGAGTACAAAGGGATCGACTTCTCGATGGACTGGTACACGGTGCAGGGCATCAAAAAGGACAACCCTTTCCTGAGTGAATACGAATACGGGGGCAACCTGCGCGGTGTGTTCAACGGCATCAAGGTGGACTACTGGACTCCGGAGAATCCGACCGGGAAGTTCCCACGCCCGACGACCAACGGAGCGAATGACCTGGCACCGCTGGCGCGTCAGAACGCATCGTACGTACGTCTGCAGAATGTGAGCATTGGCTACAGCCTTCCCCGCAAGGTGCTTTCCCGCCTGCACGTGAACAAGTTCCGTGTGTATGTGACCGGACAGAACCTGCTGACGTTTACCGATTTCCAGTCGTACAGTCCCGAACAGGCTGCCAACGAATATCCGGCGGCACGCTCGGTGAGTTGCGGCGTACAGGTGAGTTTTTAAATAGTATACAAAAAAGAGTATGAGGCTTGTTGGTTGTTGTTATCTGTTTGTGCAGTGTTTGTGCAGTGTTTGTGCGGAGACAGTCTTTTCATCTGTTTGTGCTGAGACGCAAGGTATTGCGTCTCTACAAGGAAATCATTATCGCCTTC
>DALZBD010000283.1:0-5706 GCA_031977515.1 Bacteroides sp.
TGAGACTTCAAACCAACGAATTGGAATAAAAAATATTATTTGGCGGAAGAAACAGGATGGGAGATTATATAATGTAAAAAGTACTGTAGATTTAATAACAAAGAACTGATCCTGTTATGTCCATTTTAACTGTATCTTTTTTCATGTTTTTTATGTATAAATCTCCTTTTTGAATAGATACATACCGGATGTTTGTTGATTACTTCTATACCTTTCTTTTTTTGACACGGTCTTCTTCCATTTAGTTGAAATATAATTATCACTGTACTTCAACTAAGTCGAAGAAGATTTTTTGTCTGTGAAATATCCTGGATCTATACATACAATTTTAAGGATGGAAATGGTTGCTGTGTTACCGGAAAATAGTTTGTATAATATACTGGTTACATAATAAATATACTCTTATTATATGCTGGCTGGTAGAATACTCACTGTTTTCTATGGATTTTTAAAGACAAAAAGCAATAATCATGATATATTTAATTATTTAATTATTATTGATTAACATCATTATTTGAAACTCTAAAACCAACACTTAAAAATAACACAACAGGAATTGTTGTACTTTTATGATCGATAAAATAGATATTAATTTTTTATTTAATTTTTTTAAGATCATGAAGAGAGTATCGATGAATCTTGTAAAGAGTATGAAAGTAAAGGCTGTATGGATCCTTGCTTTGTTTTTTGTTTTTTCGGCATGTACCGATCAGGAAATGATTGTTTCCGGAGAAGATAGTGCAGGTGTAACACGCAGCAGTGTGGCTTTAGCGGACGGTATCACGGAGCTTCCGGGCTATAGCCTTCAGGAATTACTGGAGTATTTCGCCTCTCTGGCTACAGACGGTGTAGAGGCACTGTCACCCATTCTGGAGTTAATAGATCTTCCCGGTGATCTGGCTTCCCTGGGTATTCGTACATTCAAAGTATCTACAGAAACTCCACATCCCGATGGATCGGGCAATTTGATCACTGTATCCGGTGTACTTCTTGTACCGGCCAATTACGATGGCGATTCCATTCGTTTTGTTATTTCTCCCGTACCTACATATACCGAAAACGATGCGGCTCCTTCCATTATTTTCTCGGGAGTCAGAGATGTACCTTTGTTCTACGACAATTTCCTGAATTATTTGTTCTTCAGTGCACTGAATACCTATCAGGGCTGTGCCATGTTCATGCCGGATTATCCGGGATTTGGCGATTCGTACGGACAATGTTTCCACCCCTATGCGATCAAAGAGGCGTTGATACGCTCTACTCTGGATCTGGCAAAGGTGGCAAAGAATTCATTACCTGCTTTGGGATATACTCCGAAAAAAGAGGTGATCGTGACAGGGTATTCCCAGGGTGGTCTGACGGCTACAGCCGTGGGACGTGAACTTGACCTATATGGTGAAGACCACGATATGCCGATCAATCTGTTGCTGGCTGGTGGAGTACCTGCCAATCTGGTAAACCTTATAGATGTGGCACGTCTGTCTCCTGCGTTGCCTTTATCTTTTGTCTTCCCGTATGCAGTATTGGGATACAAGGAAAACATTGCTCCCGATCTGGTAGTATCTGATCTGTTGAGATCTCCGTATGATCAGAAAGGCTATGAGATCTTTGATGGACAGCACAGTGTGGTAGACGCTCTTGCTGCTTTCCCAGTGTCCAATGTAGGATTATTTCCGTGGAGAGTGATCCTGAATGATACCAGTAATTATTCTGTAGCACGTCTGCGTCAACTCCTGACAGACAACAGCATTGACCCGTGGAAAAATACTGCTCGCGTGATCTTTATCCATGGTTATTGGGACGAAGCGGTATATTACAGCAACGTACTCGAATATATAGCGGCTATGGAAGCTGTAGGTGGAACTCCCGAATTGCATACCAATCCGCTAACCGAACACGTATTGACACTCGTCGATTATTTTATACAATTGGCTATTTATATTGGGGAATACAAATAAATGAGTATATAAAAGGATGGGTAAGTTCTTCGGGGCTTACCCATTTTTTATAGGTTCCTATTCAGGAAATCTGATATTGAAGTAATATGTCTATGAATACATATTTCCGGGTTGTATCCGGGATGAATGAAAATTGCCAACCTTATCCATACTATTGTTGATATACCTTATACAGGCTATCCAATGTATCAGGAATCGGTTGGCAATAACAGAACATTCAAAAGATAACATATTGTAGCCCAGATGTAAAATTGTGTAAAGGATAAGACTATTTTTATGTAATAAAAGTTGTTCTGTTTTTCAGAGTTTTGTCAGTTGTAATCTTATTTTTATAGGAGTTGAAAATAGTTTGTTCTTATAATTAATGAGAATCAATGGAGATCTGAGCAGAGATTGCTGCATCCACCAGAGTATGGACTTACTTGCCGAGCCAGATAGGCCAGTTGTGCCGGAGCATGAATGAGATAAGGTTGGTCTTCTGTGCCTAAACCATCCCATGCACCGGTAGGAGCGGAGTAATTTTTTGCTTCATCAGGAATAGCGATCTCTCCGATACTCTTTTTCTGTTGACTATACACGTTAGAGAATGGTGCAAGGGTAAAAAGAACCAGAGTCAGATGCAGTAATCGTTTTTTCATGTTTCTATTATTTTTATGTTAACATTTCAATGGCAAACATAAAAAAAGCGTGGGACTGCTTTTCTTATTTTATCATGTAGGCTCTGGTAAACCCTTGGGCTAAAATAAGCAACAGCCCACACGCATATAACATGAGTGTGAGAAATTTGCTCATCTTGCCCATTGAAAATTTACCAGATTTTACATGACAGATTGAACATAACGACTTTCGTATATTACGAATGTCTGCCTTTCGACATGACAAATATATGGAAAAAATCGAAATGTTTCGCAAACTTCTCCATGGAGCTGTTGCAGTTTTTATATGAAAATAGCCCATTTTATATCACTTTTCTCTTTTTATACCCGAAAGCAGGGAAAGGTAACCGGAAAAAGCTTTTTTTTTCGTTGCTGGAAAAAACTTTTTAATCTTTATATTTGCAACAATTAATCTGGTTGATATCATGTGGTATAGAAACTTGTTTCTGTTCGTGTTCATTCATATAGCTCTGTGTACAGTGGCTCAGACCAATCGGGCTCTGGTAGTAGCTATTGACGAATACCCATCCGGTAGCGGATGGGCCAGGATACACGCCACCAACGACCTGCAACTGATCCTGCCTGTGCTGACTACTCATGGCTACCAACCAGAGAATACGGTAGTGCTCACCAACGAGAAAGCTACCAAACATGCGATTGTACGGGAGTTAAAAAGACTTTCGGACCAGACCCAGCGGGGGGATTGTGTATATATTCACTTCTCTTGCCACGGACAACAGATGATAGATGACAATGGAGACGAACCGGATGGGCTGGACGAAGCGCTTATCCCCTATGATGCGAGACGCAGATTCACTGCGGGGCAATACGAAGGAGAAAATCATCTGCGCGACGATGAATTCGGAGAGTATCTGGAACGTATCCGCTTGAAGGCTGGGTCTGCCGGCAATCTGCTTGTCGTGTTGGATGCCTGCCACAGCGGTACCGCCGATCGGGAAACCAGCGAAAGATATGTGCGTGGAACCACTTATATCTTTGCTCCTGACAATTATGTTTTGCCCGAGCCCGATCCGGAAAAGATACAATACGACTTGAAAGAGAGCAAACGGCTTTCGCCTGTGACAGTGATCAGTGCCTGCAAACCCGAAGAATTGAATTATGAATACAAAGATCCCTCTACGGGGGTCTATTACGGATCTTTATCTTATGCCTTTTGTCGCCTGATGGAAGAGGAGACGAGAGGATTTACCCACAAAGAACTGTTTAGCAAACTCGAGAACCGGATGCAGCAGATGTTTTCCGGGCGCAGAAGAAAACAAACCCCTTTTTGTGAAACTACTCATGAAGCAAACATATTCCGGATCTCCGGATCGTCCGATGAACGACAATAGTAAACTTTCTCTCTTACGCTCTGGTAAGGCTCCGGAGGTAAGCTATGTATACGAACTGTATCGTGAAGAGTTTATTAGCTTTGTTACGAAATCCTTTTCTGTGTCATCCGACGAAGCGATCGACATCTATCAGGAGAGTTTTCTGGCTCTTTACCGGAATGTATCTGCGGGAAAACTCACGGAGCTCTCTTCATCACTGAAAACCTATCTGTTTCAGATAGGCAAAAATCAGCTCTTTAAGCAATACAGACAAAAGAGAGGGGAGAATCTGATGGAGACGATGGATGGCTCTCCGGACAGGGTGGACGAAAGAGAAGATGAAGAGTGGATGCACAAACAGGAGATCACCAATCAGGTCATAAGTTCTATGGAAGAGCCCTGCCACACGGTGCTGACCTTGTTTTACTGGCGGCAAAAGAGTATGAAAGAGATAGCAGAGGCATTGAATTATAAGAACGATCAGGTAGCAAAGAATCGCAAAGGAGCTTGTCTCAAAAAGCTAAAGGCCGTGCTACAGGAACGTTTCAGAAAGGAGGGACTGGTATGAATGATGAATATACAACACGCGACAGAGAAGAGCAGATAGATCTCTACCTGTCGGGGAAATTGACTGACCGGGAGAAACAACAGTTTGAGGAGGCCATGAATCAGGATGCTTCTTTGCGGGAGGAGGTAGATCTGATGCGGTACATCGTAGCAGGTATACAGAACAAGCAAGAGAGTGCTGTGCTGGAGGAGTTGCAGGCCATCTCTTCGGAAGAAGAGATGAAAGCCATCTTGCAAGTTACCGAGCAGCATATACTCACCTCTTTAAAGCCGGCTATATCTGCTTTGCATCCTATAGAAGAGAATGATAATTGGGAGAGAAAGGAGGTGCCGTTGGATGTAACGCCTGGAAGGGTAGCTTCTTCAGGAGCAGAAAGAGCATGGTGGTTTGCCATTCCTGTTGCAGTAGTTATGTTGGGCCTGGTGTTTATCGGTTATCAGCCCCGTTATACTACTTCTGAGCTGTATGATCTTTATCGTACTCCTTTTGCTTACGAATATTTTCCTACACGCGGAGATAAATCGCTGGACATGGAGCAGCAGCAAACTCTCGACCGTGCTGTAAAATTTTACGAAGCAGATCTCTATCCTGAAGCTTTAGTGGAGTTTGAGAAAGTAATAGCAGGTGTGCCCGCGGACGAAATCTCTGAAGATGTTCTGTTTTACTCTTCCATATGTTTGATCGAAACCCACCGACCGGAAATAGCTATCAGCAGGTTGCAAAAGCTGGCAGATTGCGAAGAATGTGAGTTTGAAGAGGATGCCCAGTGGCAAATGGCAGTTGCCTATCTGGCTATGGGGCAGAAGGAGGATGCAAAGCATCTACTTTTGGCAATGAGCATCCAATCGGAAAATCGATACAAGGCTCAGGCGGCTGAATTGTTGCATAAACTTGGCCAGAGAAAATGGTTTTAACAGAGAAGAGATGAATGTATGAATAAAGTGTGGATCGTTGGTTATCTTTTTTTTCTTTTTTCTTTTAAAGGAATCTGTGCACAGGGTCTGCCCCCGCATACAGGAGAGAAGGATTGTATTTGTGTAGATTGCCTGTGTCCCAAGCTGAACGGCCAGCTTAGTAAGTTTGTAGACTCTTACCGGGAATTGCTGGAAGACAGTTTCTGGCATCTGACAGAGAAAGAGCGGCAGGAGGTTTTGGAGGAGATGCATCCTACTTTTTTAGAGTTCTATGAAACT
>DALZBD010000284.1:0-5685 GCA_031977515.1 Bacteroides sp.
CTTACCAGTGGATCAAACAGGGAAAAACAAGGATCATACACCAACAGCTTACCACTACGGATAAGCCCTACAAGTACCTGGCAGAGGAATATGGGTTCAAGTCGGCACAACAGTTTTCCAAGTTTGTCAAAAAGCACATGGGACAGACACCGGGGCAAATACGAACGGCGTCTATGAGAAAAGGAAAAAATTGACACAACAAAAGAGGTTTTTGACACCAAAAAAATAAACATTATCCCCTATTTTTGTACCCCATACAAACAGGGACTTTATAGGGTTTTCTGACACTTAGGAAGTGTCAGAAAGGATCGGTGTATACATACGCTACAGGGGGCACGCCCGAAAAGCCGGTCGAAACAGGAAGCAAAGCCGATCACATAGCCTCCGGAATCGATATGGAAGGCAAAGATACTTAAAAGTTTTGAGTTGTAAGTTTTAAGTTGTAAGTATTGGGTGGTGAGGATTAGGCTACAAGTATGCGCGGACTGGGCAGTAGTCACGGTGTATATCCACTGGTTTCCGGAATAATATTTTAAGATTTCCGGAACTATGCAAATGCTATTTTGAAGATCAATAACCCCAGCACTAATCCTGGAGGGCTTATCAGTGGGATTATCGAACCCCGACATAGCATTTGAATGCCCCTAACGCTATGGAGTTCCTACAGGTCTGTCCGCCCCCTCAAAGAGGCCACATATTACAGTACCGTCCCGGCGTAGGCCAATGGGTTCTCATTCTATGATCAGGCATACAGCATCCGGACACCGACCTTATACAGGATCGCCCGACTCCATAAAAATACCCTCTTCCGTCCGAAAGACAAAAGAGGGTAATCTATCTTACATAGCCGGCAATCCGGTATTTATTCCTTAGCCAGTGTCACAGGCGATAAAGTGCTCTGATAGGCTATCGGATCGAGCAGCACCTGCAAAGCAGCCTGCAGGTCGTCATCGTCTTTCAGTTGCTCAATGATACTGCCTCGTTGATAGTAATAACGCTTCACGATCTCTACGGAGATAAGGCTCCTGATATCTTTGGAGAAATGATCCAGGTCACGATCCAGATTGTGACTGAGTTTCTGTTCCAGCGCTTTGAACTCCTCCTCAGCGTCTGCAAGGTATCCCTCGAACTCGGCAGTCTCCCGGAGCGTCTTCAATACTTTCGAACTCTGTTGATCGTACTTGAAATCGGCCTTCTTCACCATTTCTTTAAACTCCGCGTAATCTGCATCAGAAAGTGTAAATTCCTCTGCCCGGGCAATGGTCGGATGCCTCAACGCATACTGAGTAGCGTAATCAAAGATCAGATTGTCATTGATCAGATAGAAAAGGATATTTGCATACCGCTCCTGATCTACCTGTATATCCGGGTTGATACCCCCTCCGTCACGTACTTCCCTGCCGGCGCGGGTATGGAATACCTGTGTCAGACTGTCCGGTACACGGCTTGCGATGCCCTCGGCATTGCGATGCATATAATCAATTGCCTGTACGCATCTGCCACTGGGAATATAATATTTGGAAGTGGTGATCTTCAGATTTCCTCCGTAAGGCAACGGCCGGGCTACCTGCACCAGTCCTTTACCCAACGTACGGCTGCCGATCACTACCGCGCGATCCAGATCCTGCATAGCACCCGCCAGGATCTCCGAAGAAGAAGCAGTACCTCCATTCACAAGTATGGCAATAGGTATTTCCGTATCCAGCGGTTCACGCAGGGTCTTATACGTACGCTCAGCCTGTTTCACCTTTCCCTGAGTACTCACGATCGCCTGTCCGCGTGGTAAAAAGAAGTTGGCAATGTCTACCGCGGCATCCAACAGTCCTCCACCGTTGTTGCGCAGGTCGATCACCAGCGAAGTAATACCGTGATTCTGTTTCAGATCCAGAAATGCCTGCTTGAATTCTTTGGCAGGATTTCCCGAGAAACTACTCAGGTTGATGTATCCCACATTATTTTCAATCACTCCATGGTAAGGAACCGTAGGCACCTGGATGGATTTACGTACAATAGTAAAATCTATAGGTTGTGGCGTGCCCGGCCGCTCTACTTTCAGGACAAAGCTGGTATTCACCTCTCCACGCAGCATTTCGCTCACCTCCTGGTTGTTTTTCCCGGCCAGATCCTCTCCGTCGATTTCCAGCAGAATATCTCCCGGTTTCAGACCCTGCACCGCGGCAGGCATTCCTTCGTAGGGTTCTGCAATGACCGAGCGTTTGAGTTTGGAATTATAAGTGATCACGGACCCGATACCGCCGTAAGAACCTTTGATCATCTGCTCCAACTCACTCTGATCCTCTTCGGGAAAATAATTTGTATACGGGTCCAGCGAGTAAAGCATGGCGTCAATCCCTTCTCTTACTGTCTTATTTGGATCAATGGTATCCACGTAGAACATATCCAGTTCTTTGACGATGGCATTGAATATATCCAGATTCTTGGCAACCTGGAAATTGCGGTTGTCGGCAGCCTTAAAACCCAGGAAACCGGCTGCAACCGCTATCGCTACAAGAAGAAAAAAAGATTGTTTATTAAAAAGTTTTCTCATTCTCTATTTCGGTTAAAGTAAAGTGTAAATATAATGTATTCCCGGTTTACTCCGACAGAACCTCATTAATATTTAACTTTATTTCATCCCACTGAGCGGGAGGGATCGTAGTACCAATCACCTGTATAACATTTCCTGCCAGAATAGAACCTATTTTAGCACACTTGTCCAGCGAGTACCCGCTGGTAAGGCCATACAGAAAACCGGCGGCAAAGTAGTCGCCCGCGCCTGTCGTATCCAACACCTGCCTGACCGGAATAGCAGAAACTTTCACAGTTTCCGTGCCCTTACGAATGTAAGATCCGCCCGCGCCCACCTTCACGATAGCAATGCTGCATTTGCGCGCGATCTCATCCAGTGCCTCCTCCGGTTCCTTGCCAGTAAAGGCTCTGGCCTCTTCTTCGTTGGCAAATACCACATCCACATGCTTGTTGATAAGCAAAGAAAAGAATTCCAGGTCCTGCTCCACGATATTGTAGCTGGCCAGGTCCATACACACCTGCAGACCTGCCTCCTTAGCCAACTCTATGGCGCGGAGGATCATCTGGTGATCCTGTACGAGATAGCCTTCGATATACAAATAAGAATAGCCTTTGAACATATCCAGCGACAGGTCTTCTGCTTTCAGCGTAGAAGCTGCTCCCAGAAATGTACCGAAGGTACGCTGACCGTCCGGCGAAATAAATGTAGAGGCAACCCCCGAAGGAAGATCACAGACAAGAAGTTTCTGTTCGATCCCGTTCTGAATAAGATTGTTCCGATAAAATTCTCCATAAGAATCTTCTCCGATCTTACCGATAAATCCGGTACCTGCTCCCAGACACGCCAGTCCGAGTATGGTGTTTCCGGCCGACCCACCGGTGGCCAGATAAGTGGGCATCTGACTGAATACCTCATTGATCTGCTGTAGCTTATCGGTTCCGATCAGTTGCATACTTCCCTTGGGAAGTTCCATCTGTTGTAATATAGAGTCGTCTTTCAGTGTTGCAAGTACATCCACCAGGGCGTTCCCCAGTCCTATAATTTTGTCCATTCTTAGAAATTTTCTGCAAAGATATTGCATATTTCAAAATATCCTATTACTTTTGCATCGCATTTGAGAAAAACATTCTTCCTTAGCTCAGTCGGTTAGAGCATCTGACTGTTAATCAGAGGGTCCTTGGTTCAAGTCCAAGAGGAAGAGCATAGAGAGACAGCCACTTACAATAACATGTAAGTGGCTGTCTCTTTTTGTTGCACACATTTTTAGATGGTATTATACAACGATACACACCAAGGATCATCGTAAAAAGTTGAGGGAATTTATTTGTATGCATAAATGCCGGGGATAGTATAAAACATATAAAGGCTTACACAGATATAATTAATTCTGTTGTTCGGGGATTAAATTAAACTTTACATGAAAACCCTGCGTTTTAATGCTTTAAATCAAAATTATTGCTACATTCGTACCAGTATCGTACCCATACAATCCATATAAATTAAAAAATATGTTAGTAATAAGCAGCAGGGAATTCAGCGGCAGGCAAGTCGAAGAGATGGATAGGGCCGATAAAGGCGAGCAAATCATTGTTCAACGTGGCCGGGACAAAACCTATGCAATCACTCCTGTAAGATCCTCTGATATATATGTGAATACCCAGATCATAGCTGAGGATTTTGTATCCGGTGAGCAAATCAGGAGACAAGTACATAAGCACATAGATAAATTGTTTTCTAAATGAAAGTCGTTTATCACAAGAATGTATCTGCGTATTTGAATGAACTTGTAGATGTCCTTTACGATAAAGAGTATTTGGGTTTTAAGGAATCAACATACAACTATGTCGACTGGATATTTGAGCAGATAGAATCTTCTATAAACAGAAAGCTTAAGAAGGCTGCACCAGAATATTTGGATAAATAGGGTGTTGGATTATCTAATGTTGTCTATAAAAGGAATAGTAATACTTCCTGGTATGTATTTTTCCAGAAGGAAAAAGATACATATTATATTTTCTATATCGGCAATAATCATAATTGTGCTCAGTATCTCTAAAGGTATGTCTTGCCCCCTAATAGACACTGCCATTCAGTTAAGGAATTCTTGCTGTTGTCTATACTTGATACCACGTGACATTTTCCTTAACTGAATGGCAGTGCCCTAATGAACGTTACATCCGTTTTGCACACGCTTTGGGAATCAATCCGAACAGAATTCAAATCATTCGATCAATAGAAAATTGGCCCACCGGGAAGGAACATCCGGATAGGCGGTTCTCAAGGTCGACTGAGTAGAATAAAAAGCCTTCCGCAACGTTTGCCCCTGAGACATAGAGGTATAGAATGTTTTCACAAACTCTACCGTTTCTCTGTCGGCTATACCTCCCAGCGTCACCACCATGTTTCTGACACCAGCCAGCCGGAAAGCCCGCTGCAACCCATATACCCCCTCCGTATAATCTATATTTCCCAGTCCGGTATCACAAGCCGCCAGCACCACCAGTTGTGTGGAGGAAAGATCCATCCCCGAAATTTCCCGGGCCGAAAGGATCCCATTGTCTTCCACCGTAGTACTGTTTCTCTCTTTCCAGAACTCATTGGCTCCCGTAAAAAGCAAACCGCTCTCTCCCAACAACACCCTTTCATCCACACTCATTTTTACTTCCCCGTTCACTTCTGAAGGAAAATAAAATCCGTGTGTGGAGAGATGAATGACCTGAGGAGTCTCTGCTTTCAGGAAAGAAAGCAGGTTGGACTTGGTGGCTCCATAATCCACAAATAAAGCGACCTCCCATCCTTCACGGTCGAGCAGGCCGGACACTTCTGTTACCTCTCTGAGAGAACCCGGCAGGAAATCGAAACCTTGTCTGCGCCGTGCAGTAGCCAACGGAGAGGAATCCTTATTTTTTGCACGTTTCCACGCAAAAGGATTGTAAGATCGGGCAGGCAGTTGACTGATAGGCAGACCGAAATCGGCTCCTCCCAGCAGAACGATCTTTCCGGGTGAGAGTGTTACCGTTTTCTCCTTTTTATAAAGAAGGTCACGCGTAGTCAGCAAGTTACAAAAATCATACTTTTCCGATACGAGGCGATCGTCCGGCATAACCAGAGCAGCTACCGAAACGGTCGTCAGCAACCCACTGGCAGAAAAATAG
>DALZBD010000285.1:0-5679 GCA_031977515.1 Bacteroides sp.
TTCTGCAGGTCTTTATTTGTATAGAATGTAATGCATTTGCCTTCGCCTCCATCCCTTCCGGCTCGTCCGGTCTCCTGATAGTAGCCTTCCAGACTTTTGGGAATATCGTAATGGATGACATACCTGACATCCGGCTTATCGATACCCATCCCAAAAGCAATCGTTGCCACGATCACCTCGATCCGTTCCATCAGGAAATCATCCTGGTTCTGAGTACGGGTAGCAGAATCCATTCCGGCATGATACGCCCGGGCATTGATGCCATTGGCTTGCAGGATCTCGGCCAGTTCTTCTACCTTTTTGCGACTCAGGCAATAGATGATGCCCGACTTCTCAGGGTTGTTGCGAATAAATTTGATGATATCCTTATCGACGTTATTGGTCTTGGAACGCACCTCATAATAAAGGTTGGGACGATTGAAAGAGGACTTAAAGACCTCGGCGTTCACCATCCCCAGATTCTTCTGGATATCGTGTTGTACTTTGGGTGTTGCAGTAGCTGTCAGTGCGATAAGAGGTGCCTTCCCGATCTCATTGATGATAGGACGTATCCGTCTGTATTCAGGACGGAAATCATGCCCCCATTCCGAAATACAATGCGCCTCATCTACCGCGTAGAATGAGATCTTCACGCTTTTCAGGAATTCTACATTTTCCTCTTTCGTCAGTGATTCGGGAGCCACATACAATAGCTTTGTTTTACCAGCCAGAATATCTGTCCGCACCTGATCTATCGCGCTCTTATTCAATGAAGAGTTGATAAAATGGGCAACCCCGTCTTCTTCACTGAAATTGCGCATGGCATCCACCTGATTCTTCATCAGCGCGATCAGCGGAGAAATAACGATCGCCGTACCCTCCATCAGTAAAGACGGAAGCTGGTAACACAATGATTTTCCTCCTCCTGTCGGCATCAATACAAAGGTATCATTACCATCCAGCAGATTCTCGATGATAGGTTGTTGATTCCCTTTGAACTTATCGAATCCAAAGTATTCCTTCAGGTGGTCAATCAGATTCTTCTTTTCTGCCATTTTATCAAGGTTGTTTGTTTCAAGAAATAGTTAAATATTGTCATGACTCATAAGTGTTATAACAAAGTTAGAAACAACTTCCAAAATAGCAAATATTCACTGACGAATATTTTGAAGAATTGTATAAACCCCTGTCAAATTTACTCTTTCAGCGCATTCAGGCGGTTTGCAACCGGGAAAGATTTGCCTTTTCCAGTTGTTTTTTCGCATATTCCAGGGTCACATGATAGACGGTCTGTTCCTGGGATGGGATCTCAAACATGACATCCATCATGATTGTCTCCACAATCGAACGCAGTCCGCGGGCACCCAGTTTATATTCTACAGCTTTGTCTACAATGTATTCGAGCACCTCTTCGTCGAACGAAAGTTCAATACGATCCATTTCAAACAATTTTATGTATTGCTTGATGATCGAATTCTTAGGTTCGGTCAGGATAGAACGCAATGCCTTCCGGTCCAGGGGTTCGAGATACGTGAGCACCGGCAAACGGCCAATGATCTCAGGGATCAGCCCGAATGACTTCAGATCCTGGGGAGCAATGTATTGCATCATGTTGCTCTTGTCTATGGCCGCACTGTCGCGGGAAGCATTGAAACCTACCACATGGGTATTGAGTCGCTGAGCGATCTTTTTCTCTATTCCATCAAATGCTCCTCCGCAGATAAACAGGATGTTGCGGGTATTCACGGGGATCATCTTCTGATCGGGATGTTTACGGCCTCCCTGCGGAGGGACATTCACGATAGATCCCTCGAGCAGTTTCAGTAGTCCCTGCTGCACCCCTTCTCCGCTCACATCACGGGTAATGGAAGGGTTATCGCTTTTACGGGCTATCTTATCGATCTCATCGATAAAGACAATCCCCTGTTCTGCCTTGGGTACATTGTAATCCGCGACCTGCAACAAACGGGTCAGGATGCTTTCGATATCCTCTCCTACATATCCGGCTTCGGTCAATACCGTAGCATCTACAATAGTGAAAGGTACATCCAGCAGTTTGGCGATCGTACGGGCCAGCAATGTCTTGCCCGTACCCGTACTTCCCACCATAATGATATTGGATTTCTCTATTTCTACGTCGTCGCCACTACTCACCTGCAACAAGCGTTTGTAGTGATTATACACCGATACCGAAAGGAATCTTTTGGCATCCTCCTGACCAATCACATACTGATCCAGAAAACCTTTAATTTCCAAAGGTTTGGGAAGATCCTCAAAATGCAAGTCTGTCGGTTTGTTTCTCTTTTGTGATATGCCGTGAGCTTCCTGCGCGATTTCGTTGGCCTGTATAGTACAGACATCACAGATATTCCCATGAAGACCGGTGATCAACAATCCCACCTCTTCTTCCGGACGCCCACAAAAGCTACATTTCTTTCTGTTATTACTTTTCGAACCTGCCATATTATTTTCTGATCAACACTTCATCCACCATACCATATTCTTTGGCCTCCTGCGAAGTCATCCAGTAGTCACGGTCGGAATCCGCCCATACTTTTTCAAACGGAGTATGAGAATGCTCTGATATAATGGTATAAAGTTCTTTCTTCATCTTCACAATTTCACGTGCAGTGATCTCAATGTCCGACGCTTGTCCCTGAGCACCTCCCAGAGGTTGGTGTATCATCACACGCGCATGTCTCAAGGCCGAACGCTTGCCTTCCGCACCTGCTACCAGCAATACCGCCGCCATAGAAGCTGCTATGCCTGTGCAGATGGTAGCCACATCACTTGAGATAAACTGCATCGTATCGTAAATGCCCAGACCGGCGTATACCGATCCACCCGGCGAGTTGATATAGATCGAAATGTCTTTTCCTGCATCCACAGAATCCAGGTACAGCAACTGCGCCTGCAATGTATTAGCCGTATAATCATCTATCTGGGTACCCAGGAAGATGATACGATCCATCATCAGACGGGAAAATACATCCAACTGAGTTACATTCAACTGTCTTTCTTCAAGGATGTACGGATTCAGATAACTGGCCTGTGAATTGATCACGCCATCCAGCGCCAGACCATTCATCCCTAAATGCTTGGTCGCATATTTTCTAAAATCATCCATCATTACTTTCTCTTTTTAAAGGATTAATATCGTATACAAAGTAACAAAAAAGGGACATGTTATAAAAAAAACACAGAGTTATAAATATATAAAAACTCTGTGTTTGTGTATCTTTATTACCCCATAGAGGGCGTAGTAACTATATAGTTACCTATAGATTAAGCAAAAAGTTTGTTGAACTCTTCTACGCTTACTGTTTTTTGATTCAGTTTTACTTTTTCTTTCAATGCAGCAGACAATTTTGCCTCTACCACACGATTTACCAATCCGTCGATACTTTCTTTCTTTTTCAGCATCTCTTTGGCATAATTGTCAAGGATCTCATCGGGAACAGTCAGCATACCATACTGAGCAAACTGAGCTTTGGTAGCCTCTTTTGCCATCTGTATAATATCTTCCTGCTCTACCTTGATCTCGTTGTCTTTCACAAGTTGCTCTTTGATCAGATGCCAGGTAAGTTCCTCAATGCTCCTGTCGTAGTTTTCATTGACAAACTCCTCTCCCTTTTCTTCGTTGTTCAGAAGCATGATACGTTTCAGCAACGCATCCGGGAATTCAAGTTTACCAGCCTTCTCGATCAGTTTTTTACGCACATCCAACAGGAACTTATAGTCGCTGTCTGCCACATACTGAGAAGCTACCACCTCTTTTACTTTGGCACGAAACTCTTCTTCGCTCTTCACTACATCCGGTCCGAAAACCTGATCAAACAGTTCCTGGTTCAGTTCACCGTCAATAAAGCGGGTTATTTCCTGTATCTGATAGCTGAAATCAGATTTCATATCAGCCACAGCCTCTTTATCGATCTTCAACAAAGAAGAAACCTCTGCTTCGTTTCCGTTGTATGCCTTATTTGGATTGAAAGTAAGCACATCGTTTACCTTTGCACCCGCAAAAATAGCTTTCTGCTCTTCATCCGACATATAAGCAGGCATCAACACTGCCCCCTCTACCTGAATACCACCTTCTTTGGTATTTCCGTTCTCATCCAACTCAGCCAGCAAACCTTTCAGCATATCTTTGTCCTGATACTCATCCATCTGCTCGTACTTACCTGTACGTTGCGTATAGCTCTTTACCTGGCTGTCTACCATTTCGTCGGTAACATCGATGGTGTAGTAATCTACTTTATCTTTACCGGTAACTTCCGCTTTGAATTCCGGAGCCAGAGCGATATCGAACAGGAACTCAAAATCTTCCATCGTATCAAAGTCTACCACCGGCTGCTTGTCTTCGTTGGGCAGGGGTTCGCCCAGAATATTGAGGTTGTTATCTTTAATATATCCGTATACCTTTTCAGAAAGCAATTTATTGACCTCTTCCGCTACAGCCGACTTGCCATACATTTTCTTCACCAGGCTCATCGGTACCATTCCTTTACGGAATCCTGGCATCTGAGCCTTCTGACGAAGCGATTTCAACGATTTATCCACCTGTTCCTGATAGTCAGCTTTTTCGATCTTTACGGTAAGCAGCGCACTTACTTTGTCAATGTTTTGCAATGAAACGTCCATTATGACAATTATTTATTTGATTTATACTTGATTCAATTTATAAACGAGCGTGCAAAATTAGTGCTAATCTTTCAATTATCAAAAAACACGCCCGACTATTTTACAGTCTCCCCTTAGCCGCAAAAGCCACGACCGGTCACGCCTACACCTATTTGTCTTTAAATTCCCGGCCCACACCCTTGTTCTGCTTAACCTTTTTATATTTTTTCACACCCTTACAATCTGCGAATAGCTGGCTTAAAGGAGATTATCACACCTATTTTTTCATTTTAGCCCAAAAAGATCTCCCCCTTTTTTATTGTTTTTTAAAAATAAATGTGTTTCTTTGTCGGCGAATGATGGCCAATTAGTTGCGCGATTTTATTACAAGTTTTTACTGTCCGTTTTCAAAACGTTTTTGTAAACTCTCTGTTATTCTAAATCTTTGTTCTTATTCAGCCGTTATTCAGAGAGTTTTATTCAATTATTTATTTTTATTTACTTCATTATGAACATTTACGTAGGAAACCTTAACTACCGTGTTAGGGAAGCAGACATTCAGCAGGTTATGGAAGATTATGGGACCGTAAACTCTGTAAAAGTAATCATGGATCGTGAAACCGGCAGATCAAAAGGTTTCGCTTTCGTAGAAATGCCCGACGATGCAGAAGCTTCGAAAGCTATTGCCGAACTGAATGGTGCTGAATACGAAGGACGCACAATGGTTGTGAAAGAAGCCAGACCTAAATTCTAAAGAAAGAAACATAGGGAAATAAAAAAACTCCGGCCTGTTGCAAAAAGGCCGGAGTTTTTTTATGGTATCGGAGTATGAAACATTGCATAGAACACATCACTTGTAACAAAGAACAATATATGGACCTACTGCTGATAGCAGATCCATCGGAAAAGATTGTATCTTCTTATCTGCATACCGGAGACTTGTATGTTGTAATGAATGAGGGTGAAGTTGTCTGTGCGGCAGTAATGGCTCCGATAGAGGATGGAGTGGAACTCAAGAACCTGGTTACCCATCCGGCTCACCTCAGGCAGGGGTATGCAACCTATATGATGCACTATCTA
>DALZBD010000286.1:0-5669 GCA_031977515.1 Bacteroides sp.
CCCATTTTTATGCAATATTTCATAGACATAGCACCCCTACAGGGCGCATCTGTTTAGAATGCATGGTTTCCCCGCGCTTCCGCACGGGGCTACAAACAGACAACCCCTACGGGGCTGGTAACCATTTGCCTACGGAGCTACTAATTCTTAACCTGACGGCTATGCTCTGGAAGGAATAGAAAAGTTTTTGCTTAGATGGCATTATCTATTCCGGTTCGTCTGTATCCAGACAGAAAGGATGTCCAGCCGGATCCAGCATGGTACGTGAAGTCTTGAAATACTGTTGGTCTGCTACCCTTGCGCCACACGAGACTGCATACAGTACAGCTTCTTCCAGATCTTTCACGTAGAAATCCAGATGAATCATCTGTCCCTGCTTGCCTTCCTGCCAGGGCCATACAGGAGGCTGATAGCTTTCAATCTCCTGAAATGCCATCACTGTACCTGCAGGAGAGGTTATAGCCGCCCAGCCGTTGGCTCGGGGGTGTGTCCACTCCCACCCCAACAGTTTGCTGTAGAAATCGGCCATTACACCCGCATCTTCGCAATCTAATACAACATTGATTTTATAGACCTCCGGTCTCTTCTTTAGTTCCATATCTTTGTAGAATATAGGATGTGCCTTAGCATAATCGAAGTAAACTTCGCTCTGCATTCGACTTTCACTATATTTGTAGAATATAGGATACACTTTGGACAAGTCTTCAAACAAGTTTGAGCCTTGCCGCTCAGCTTTCACTATATTTGTAGAATAAAGTCAGGAATTCGTGTACGAAATGAGTTTCCCAACAGTTCTCTGCAAATATAATAAAATCTCTTGCAGGATTCTTTTGAATGATTCTATAAAGAATCTGAAATAATTCGAGACGCTTAGAGAATTGCTCCCATGCGACTTTTACAAAAGGTTTTATTCTCCCAGAACAACCTCGGAAATCCACGCCCAGAGATTGGCCAGCAAAATGTCCGAATCGTTCGTAACCACACTGCCAGATGTCGGATATAGCCCCTGTCCCCCTGTGACACTGTTATAAAGATCGATATCACCACTGAATACAATTCTTCTTTCCAGATTTATTCCCAGTAAGACTGCATTGTTACCGGTGACTAAGATGGGAGAAATGCCCCATGCAAGCGCATCATCAAGAGGGATTTCCCCGTAGGTAGTGTCATATATGCGGTAAATGGAACCGGAAGATACATTTCCAAAAACTCCATTGACAATCTGTGTGGGAGCATTATCATACAAAGTGGCAGTAGTTACTCTCGGATAATTGAATACCCTTGTCAGGCCTAATGTCGAGAACATGATCCTGTTAGTTGCTTCCGTATCGTAATGTAGAAACAAGACACGCTTGTCATCGTGGGAAAGCCAGTCTAAGAGATTATTGACAGTAGCCTGGGAAGGATTGTGGGAATATGGTATGTAAATGACATCGTACAGATTCGCGAACGTTGCGGATATTTCAGTCGAACCCAGCCCGGAAATAGCAATTCCCCGGATCGGTATCCTGCCGGAAAGGCCGAAGTTATCCTCATTCCGCATTTTACTGACCATGGCAGCAGTACGTGCATTTGGATTGGTCGTTGAACTTCCCAATACAAAATTTCCTAACGACCCCAATTCACCTGTCACCCCAAACACATTCAGAAAATCGGCGGAGAAGATTTGACGTACCTGTTGTACAGACAATGTAATACGCAGACGACTGGCTTCGACCAGCAAGCGACGACTCAGTGTCTCCTGTGTGTTATTCGTCGTACGGGCCGTCGCGGTAATCCGTTTGCCGTCCGCAGCAACAGAAACCGTGAAAAGATCATTACTGAAACTTCCTCCGGGGCCAATAGGCGCGATAGTATTATTTATACTGCCATCTTCATTCAGCCAATAGACAAGATAAGTGTCCAGGTTGGTATCAACCTCTATACTCCCGCCTGCTCCGGCAGTATGTGACACGGTAATAGTGCGGGAAGAGACACCGAAATAATTGATATCATCAAAAACCATATCCATAGTCTGATCGTCCCACTCCTTTATTTCGGCCGTCACCTGAGAAGAGTTGTTATTTGCCGCTTCGTCGGGGCCACCCCATCCGGGTCCCGCTACAGAGGTAATATTAAATACATACCGATGGTTTCTCAGGATCTGTCCGTAAGCATTCGGATTATTATCCGGCACAAAATCCATCCGGTAGTAGGTCTCTGTAGTCTCACCTGTGATATACCCTCCAATAACAACTACTGTGGCTGTCAGCTGGTCTGTGGTAGAGGAGACGACAGGTGATTCGGGCAAATATACCTGCTGGGCAAACAGAGTACCGTTGACAGTGAAAGGCCCCATTGTCACATCCCGTTGCGTACCTTCAGGTATACTGGCGACTGTGACCCGGTCATTTGCCAGGGCATCAGGTATCACCTGATACCGATCGCTGGCGCGATAGATATATACAGAAGAAAGTGTGAAATCCGGGGCTGAGTTGATGACGTCCACACGGGCAACAGAACGTACCAGAACCACCTCTATCTCGCTCTCGTCCGTGAGTCCGTCGGTAAACTCCTCTTCCCCGAACATCGGCAGATAAGAGTCGAATCCTGCCGGGGTAAAATCACGCACAATGGCCTTTCTGACCTCTTCCTCCGTTGCTCCCGGCTCCACCCCTTGTAAGACATTGGATACATTTATCACGAAATATATTTTCAATGGGTTTTCCGAAGTCAGAATACGTGCCCTGAATTCATAGGTCTCGTCTCCTGTATTTATCAGAGAATAACCGCTTGTATAGTAGGAATACGCATACCCATCGCCTATATCTTCAAAAACCAGTATGCTGACGTTGTTTATCACATCCTCGGCAACAGCACGTGTCTGCGAACTGTATTTGGAGGGAACCTGCATACGTACGGATATGACAACATCCGTAGTCCTCTCCTCAGGAGGTACAAAACCACTATTGTCTCTGCTGCAGGATGCAGAAAGTATAAATCCCATGAATAAACAGCTGATCAGCCTGAAAAATAATTTCATATCTGATGTATATTTTTAGCAATCATCAAGTTTGCTTTTTATCAAAAGACAGGTTTCACCACCTCTTCGTCCCATTCGGCAACCGAAACATGCACATTCGTTCCCTCAAAACTGACTCGTATAGGCACCGTAATCTCGTTTACACCCTCTACATTGATCTGATGGGTAGCCAGAAAATCCTGTAGGGGAAGTACATACACGAGTTCTCCCTCACCGTTGTAGAAATCCAGCACAATATCGTTTCGATTCCGGAAACGGAACAGACGGAAACGACTCATAACCCATTCTCCCGTAGTGTCATCCACAAGATCCGGATAAACATCTGTCAGATCTTCTGTCACCTCCATGTCGAAGTCATAACCGGCAAACACACTTCTTACAGCAAACCAGCCATTGGGGTCTCCTTCGGCTCGTGTCTGAGCCGTACGCAGCCCCTGTACATAGACCTCCATATTGATATGAGACGACTGAAAATAAACAGTATCGCGTGCATTTGTTCCCCCGGAAACAGCAAGCGTATGCTTCCCGTAGTAGAGAGAATCAAAATCGGTCACATGCTCTCTGTTCAGATAGGGTGTACTGTACAGATGATATGTATCCAACAGGTTATTATCATTCGTAATGGTAGAAAGACCGGTCACATTTCCCCAACAAACGATGGTATAGTTGCCCTGAGGTAATGTCAGGTTTGCCCCCTGCAAAGCATTCAGTTGGCCCTGAGTATAGGTGTAGTTATTGATATAAGCACCCTGCTCGTCAAACACATACAAGTCTACTGAGTTGATATGTGACGGGAAAACATCCGTATTGCCATTGCCATAATATATAAACCGGAGTTCGCGCGGATAACTTTCCGGACAATCACCACTGTCTCCTTTTATACAGGATGTAAGCAGGCAAACGCATCCGATAGCTACACCTATCATCCATCTCCTCATCCTTAATCAATTACAGGAGTTACAATCACTGTAATCCAGGGTGCGACACTCACGTGTACCCAAAGATTAATCGTATCCGGTTCGGGAATCAGAGAAGTATCGCTATCGTTGAAAGCAAGATCCTCGATCTTATAGATCGTGTTCCTGGCGAAAGTGGTAACCGGGGTGTTTCCATTCATGAATCCTGTGACAGTCACATACCGATCTCCCACGTAATTACCGTCTCCATCCACTACACCTGTTAATTTAAGGATAATATGAGGAACCGGGTCGGAGTTACCAAATACCTGATAGGCCCATACTCCATTTGAAGGGGTAAAAACACTACCCACGGTACCATTCTGGCGGATGGGGTCATCCAGCGTACTATAGTCTTCATAAGCATAATCGCCTGAATTTCTATCATACAAATCAGTATTTGAGCCGTTGTTGGTGACAGCAAAACCATCCGTATCAAGCCCCAGAGGCATAGTTGCATAATAGTAGTTGATATATATACCTTCCAGCTCGAAAGACATAAAATTACCTTCGTATGTGATCCTCTCGATCTCTATACGGGCTACAACCGGAGAAATAATAACATCAGCATATTGAGAACCGGCATCCGGAGTGTTGTCTCCGTTCCACCCGCCAGGATTGGAATCATAATTCTGGATCTGGGAAATACCATCCATAACAGTAATGAGAGTAGAAGAAGGACGTGTTCCATTGACAAGAGTACCAAAAGAGACCTGCTGAATATTCAACACTACGTTTTTGACCTCCTGTAAAGTCTGTCCCACTCCGGGATATACAGGAGAATCCCCATTGTAACTGGAATTATAATTACCTACGACATATACCTGAGTTACCTGAGAAGGTATGCCTTCAAACAGATAACCGGCCTCCAATTGAGCCACTGTAAGATCTTCCCCTGCACTTCCCACTGTACGCGTTGCATAAATAACAGGTTCAGAACTTCCATCCAGAAAATAAATGAGAGCAGATAATAATTCCGCCCGTGTACCTGTTGCTGATGCTTCATCCGAACGGGTTTTCCCAGTTTGCTGTGAACTTATTTTCAGAAAAACGGAATTACCCTCTTTGGTATCCGGAACTTCCGAAGTAGAAGAATTATCTGAACAGGCACTTAGTAAAAGCAGGGTGAGTAAGAATAATAAAAGATTTTTCATAATGATATATGGTTTAGTTATGCGATTACAACAAACGATATATCATTTTGTTAATAAGTTTCCTGATTTTATTTCAGAAATAGTCTTATTTTTATGTGTCGATTCCCTTTTCTGAAAGGGATATTAGAAATAGCCTCTGACTTTGATTAAATTATAACTTATAAGCTACAACGTCGCCGGAATTGAATATGAGCCAAACGTCAACAAAGCAAACCATTGGACAGCGAAGCCAATTATTCTCGGTGAATAACGAAGGGAACCAACAACCGGCGAAGTCAATTGCCCCATACTAAAGCCCTTCGAGCATAGCCGTCAGGTTAAGGATTATCAGGTATTGAAATGTTTGTCAGGTATATATTATTTGTTTATTTATACCAGCCCCGTAGGGGTTGTATGTTTGTAGCCCCGTGCGGAAGAGACTGTGTGAAAACGATGAACGTTCTTTGATTTAGTTACAAATCGTAAGCGTACCCCTTCAGCTAAAGCCCGAAGGGCTTTAATATGAATAACCCCCAGTGAAGCGAAACGTAGTGTAGC
>DALZBD010000287.1:0-5660 GCA_031977515.1 Bacteroides sp.
GCTGATCGTATATATAGGTCAACCCCACTCCAAAACTGTGAGGAAGGCCGTAATCCACATCCAATTTGTTGTGTTCAACAGACACCCCGGTGCCTATTCCCTGATGTGTACTATTCCTCAGGTTCTTTTTAGGCGAATATACAGCTCCGATAGTCAACGCACGTTTCTTATCCAACGGTTGTGTATATTGTACACCAAAATCCAATTTATAATCCCTGCTCGACATACGAAGTGTATCCGTGTAGCCGTAGCTATTGGAGTTGACATACGCCACAGTCATTCCGCGGTCCATATTTCCCCAGAAATAAGAAGCATTCACCCCCACCGAAAGATTACGCGTCACACGAAATCCCATCCCGAGGTACAATTGATGAAACCCTCCATCTCCGAAAAACGTTTGCGTATTGGCTGCGATACCTTTATCCTTATCTTCCTCCGTGTATTCGCCCATGCGATACCCCAGATTGGAATAAGGCAGTAACCCAATACTCATTGCCATCCATTTCTGAATACGAAACTGCATAGCGACATAGTCCAAACTCGAATTTTTAGCGTTCACGCGACTGGAACCATCACTAATGTTTGTATTCTGCAAGGTCAATCCCGCATCGAACAGAAAAGTCAGTGAGTCTATAGCCGTGTAAGAAGCCGGGTTGACCGAATTGATGTGATTCCCATCTCTTAAACCGTAAGCGATTCCCCCCATCCCTTTGCTGTTGGCAGATCCCTGATCAGACAGTTGTCCATAGCCGTAGCGTGTATAAGGAGAGTTTGTATTATTCTGTGCAACCGCCGCACCGGGTATAATTACCACAAGCAACAGAGCACAAAATAGCCCTTTAAAATCTATCATTTATTATAGTCTAAAATTCTATTTAACCCTTTTAACACTAAAAATCTATCTGCAAAGATGATACTTTTTAAGTTCGTATCAAAAGAAAATTCATCTCCGCCCGTTAAAAAAACCAAAAGTTCAGGATATTTATCTTTTAGCGCAAAGATATAACCTTGTATTTCATATTCTACTCCCAGCCTCACGCCAGCCCGTATAGCCGTTTCCGTATTCTTTCCAAGAGCAGAGAATTCTCCTTCCGCTGCAACAAGCGGAAGTCTGCCGGTATATTCGTGTAAGGCTCGTAAACGCAACCGGACTCCGGGAGAGATATTACCTCCGTGATAGTGTCCCGAAGCATCCAGGAACTCGTAAGTAATGGCTGTGCCAGCATCTACAATCAGGATATCACGTCCGGGATACTGACACCACGCTCCCACCACAGCGGCGATACGATCCATCCCCAGTGTCTCCGGCGATTCGTAAAGATTACGAATAGGCAGAGGGGTGAGATAACTCAGCCACAAAACAGGTATACCCCTATCCGCAAGAGGCTGGAAACACCCTTCACCTACATCTGTGACAGAAGAGACTATCGCCGCATTCAAAGGATATTCCCGACAGAGCTCCGCCAACAGAGACAACTCATGATCGTCCTGACAGACATAAATGATGTCATCCGAATCAAAAACTGCCAGTTTGGCAAATGTATTGCCGATGTCTATGACTAAATTCACTTCAGTTGTATTTCTCGGGCAAAGATAAGGCTTTTATTTTAGGAAAGAGCATTCTCTCCCTATCTATATCTATCAGAAAGAGATCACCCGATCAGGCTATGGGATACGCAGGCTGATAAATGTATATCTTCCTGCATCCACCCTCAAGTCTGATGTCATTCAGTTAAGGAATTATTCCCGGCTTTATCCTACTGTCCTATGTATTATCCCACCGGCCAACGCCTCGGAGAGGCAGCATGTCATAACCCAGGGCAGAAAGAGAGGGATGTTGGAGCGATAGCGGAAATAACCCGAATGTCACCCTGGGTTATGACATAGAGGTGTATCGTTGCGCCCCTGGAAGGGGCAATACAATCGTTTATGTATACTGTACTGCCCCTAAAGGGGCGCAACTGTTTTCACTATGGGGTACCCAGGGTGGCGGTAGCTTCGTTTCCCTACGCTCCCTCTGCCCTGGGCTATGATATATTGCCTCTCCGAGGCGCTGGCCGGTGGGATGATGCATAGACCGGTGGGGGCTTGAAGGAGACAATAAATAGCATGAATTCCTTAACCGAATGACATTGTCCATATATGGGTTGTATGGATAATTGGCTACTATGCATCTGTTACATATAATCAACCGTTACGTGGTTAATTATACCTGAAAATATTCAGAGAATATTTCTCTTTATAATGGGCTCTTTCAGATTATTCTTCCAATGTGGCAGACTGGACTTCTCTTTGTACCTGTCCCTGCATTTGCTGTCGCCTCTGTAATTGTTGCTGATCCCTCTGTTGGGGAACTTCCGACGTCGAATTCAGTTCCCTTTGTGGCTGAATTTCTCTTTGCGGGCGTACGATCGAATCCGGCCGGCGGCGCTGGTTCAGTTGTCCCGGATTCCTGCGCTGAGGTTCGGCGGACTGAATTGTATCCTGTACCGGTGCTGTACTTTCAACAGCTGTATCTGTAATAGCTTCCTGCGGCGCTTCTGTCTGCAGGCTGTCTGTCGCTACTGCAGTGGTATCGTTGTTGTGATAGCGCATCAGACTGATACTATCTGTCAGTAGCATATATATTCCCTTTTCGCCCGGGTAATAGATAAATCCGTTTACCTCCTTGATCTCACCTAAGGTGTCAGACTCTAAGCGAATGTGGTGTATTCCGGATTGAAGTATGCTCTTCGTGCCCGAAAGGATGCTGTCGTTGCGGTATTTTATCTGCATGGCCATTACCGGTGCGTGCAGTGTATCAGGCTCTTTGCCAAAGAAAAGGTAGCGTACACTCCACAGAAGCGTATCTCTTTCCTTGTAATTTGTATCCGCAGTCAGGGAGAAAGTCACTTTGTTGTTCAGCGGACTACCGTCGAGGCGGTATACCTGTTGCCATACCCATATATCTATGCTGTCGCCCGGTAGTGAGACATTTGTTTTCTTTTCCCGTTGAGCAACGCGGTGGTTGATCTCGTCACGTTCTTCTTTCAGCCGTTCGGCTACGTTGTCATATACCTTGGAGAAGGTTTCCGTATGGCGGCTGTACCAGACCAGGGAAGAATCGAAGATCTCTTCCGTCGTACCGTGTTTGGCGAAAACGGCGTCCATGTACAATGCTTTCCGGTAATTTTCGTTCGAAGGGAGTTCATCTGCCATAGCTTTGGCTATGTGGTAGTCATACAGCACCTCTTCCATTTTTGCTTCGGAAAGCACACCGGAGGGTATCTTTACCTTACAGCCGGTCCCTATACAGCAGACCAGCAACAGGCCAAAAAGGTAAATAAGCAGGTTATTCTTCATGAACAATGGTTTCCTTTTTCTCTTTTTCTTCCGAACCGTGGATGGTATTGAAGTATTTTCCGTAAAAAATGATCAGGGCAATCATACCGCAACTGATCGCTGCGTCGGCAAAATTAAAAATAGGGCTGAAGAAGATAAAATGTTTGCCACCAATGACGGGCATCCAGTCGGGCCAGTTGGTGTCGATAATAGGAAAGTAAAACATATCTACCACTTTTCCGTAGAACCAGGTAGAATATCCCCCACCCTCCGGCATGAAAGTAGCGATCTGCGAATAGGTGCTTTCATTGAATATGACTCCGTAGAAAACACTGTCGACGATATTGCCCAATGCTCCGGTCAGGATTAGGGAGACACATACGATATAGCCGGTTTTATAGTCCCGTCGGATACAACGCAGCAGATACCAGCACAGTCCCGCTACCGCTACAATGCGGAAAGAGGTCAGAAACAGTTTTCCGAAGATCTGCATCCCAAATGCCATGCCGTTGTTTTCCGTGAAATAGATATAGAACCAGTCTGTCACGCGGATACTTTCGTGCCAGTACATTTTGGTTTTTACCATCACTTTTATGATCTGGTCTATCACTAATGCGGATATGATAACAAGCAGGGAAATACGTCCTTTGGTGAAGATTTGTTTCATGAATTTTGTCTGTCAGGGATGCGATATAAAAGCGGAAGGTCGAGGGTTGCTCCGGCTCTTTGCCTACAACCTTCAACCTTCCGGATCAATGAGTTTCCGAATTATTTCTTGCCACTGTTCTTAGCTTCGATACTCAGCGTGGCATGTGGTACGGCACGCAGACGCTCAGCAGGGATCAGTTTTCCTGTTTCGCGGCATACACCGTAGGTCTTGTTTTCGATACGTACCATAGCTGCCTGTAGTCCCTGAATAAATTTCAGCTGACGTTGAGCCAGACGGGTAGTTTCTTCTTTGGACAAGGTACTGGCACCTTCTTCGAGAACTTTGTAGGTAGGTGACGTGTCATCTGTATCGTTGCCATCCAGACCCATCAGGCTCTGTTTGAGAAGATCATAATCACGCTGTGCCAATTCTAACTTTTCTTTGATAATAGCACGGAATTCATCCAGTTCCGCGTCAGAATATCTCGTCTTTTCAGCCATAACTCAAAAATTTTAACAGGTTAGTGTTCTTAATGTATTATCACTCTTATTCTAAGAAACAGTTTTGATTTTGCTCGTTTCTTTATTTAGTCTTATTGATCACTTATTGGTGGAAAATCGAATCAGTTTCTTTAGTTACTCTGACAAACAAAGAAAAGTCGTCAAAGTTTAATTCTGTCCCGTTTTCCACCTCATCGGAGAGGTCGAGGCTGTTGCCCAACACCTGATTGCAAATATATGTATTATATTCGTTTACCGCATCATCTGTTAACGGATTTTTGGAGAGTAGGATCCGGATCTTATCCGTAATCTCGAAGCCACTTGATTTGCGGATGTTCTGGATACGGTTGACCAGCTCGCGGGCGATACCTTCGCGACGCAATTCTTCGGTCACTGTCACATCCAGTGCTACAGTGAGTCTTCCCTCATTGGCCACCAGCCAGCCAGGGATATCCTCGCTGATGATCTCCACATCGGTACTTTCCACTACAGCCGGAGTGCCTTCCAGATCCAGTGTATAGCTTCCTTCTCTTTCCAGTGTCGCGATATCTTCCTGAGAGAGTCCGGCTACAGCAGCAGCTACCGCTTTCATCTGTTTTCCGAATTTAGGACCCAGTTTTTTGAAGTCACATTTTACTTTTTTAACCAGAATTCCTGCCGTACCATCTACAAAGTTCACCTCTTTGACGTTGACCTCACCCATAATCAGGCTTTTCACCGCATCGATATGTGCGCGTTGCTCTTCGTCGAGCACAGGCACCATGATGCGTTGCAAGGGTTGGCGTACTTTGATGTTGACTTTACGACGCAGTGCCAGCACCATGGAAGTAATGTCCTGAGCCATTTTCATACGTATCTCCAACTGGCGGTCTATGACAGCATCATCAGCCTGTGGAAATTTCGCCAGATGCACAGATACTGTCGTATCGCGTCCGGTAGCAGCAGTCAGATCGGCATAGAGCATATCTGCGTAGAAAGGTGCAATCGGTGCCATCAGGCGTGCTACAGTTTCCAGACAGGTATACAATGTCTGGTAGGCCGATAGTTTGTCTTGCGTAAATTCTCCTCCCCAGAAACGTTTGCGGTTGAGACGAACGTACCAGTTAGACAGGTTGTCGTTGACAAAATCCGAGATCAGACGACCGGCTTTGGTGGGTTCGTATTCGTTGTAACACTCGTCTACCTCTTTA
>DALZBD010000288.1:0-5658 GCA_031977515.1 Bacteroides sp.
ACGCGGTTGCCCGATCTTGTAATCTTTTGCAGTATATGTTGTTTCGTTCATTTTTATTCCTCCAGTAAGTTAGTGAAAGCATCTACAAGTTCCTGAGTCACGAAAGGCTGACCTGTCACTTCGTTGTATTGAAGAATATTCAGTCCGGGTATTCTCATCCGCAGGAATCCGGCGAATTGGCCCATATTTTGTTCGGCCACTACGATCTTTTTGTATTTTCCGAGCAATTCTGCTGTATTCTTAGGCAATGGATTGATGTACTCGAAATGAGCCAGAGCCACTTTCTTTCCTGCTTTTTGCATTTGTTCCATGGCCGAGTGGAGATGTCCGTAAGTGCCTCCCCATCCTACGATCAGCAGATCTGCCTCCTCATCTCCTTCTATTTCCTGTAGTGGAATGTAGTTTGTAATCTTATCCACCTTAGCCTGACGGAGCAGAGTCATTTTGTGGTGATTGTCCGGTTCGGTAGAGATTACTCCGGTCTCGCTGCTCTTTTCCAGTCCTCCGATGCGGTGAGTGAAATTCTCTGTTCCCGGAACTGCCCAGTAGCGTGCTCCACTTACCTCATTGCGTTGGTAAGGTGTCCATGAACCAGCCATGTCCGGAGTCACATATGGAGGGGTGATCGGAGGATATTGGGCCAGGTCGGGCAATTTCCATGCAGCCGATCCGTTGGCAATAAATGCGTCGGTAAGCAGTACGACAGGAGTCATGTGCTCCAGTGCTATTTTAGAGGACATATAAGCCATCTCAAAACAGCTTGTCGGAGATTTGGCCGCGATCACAGGCATGGGGCTTTCCCCGTTTCTTCCGAAGAGTGCCTGCAACAAGTCCGATTGTTCCGATTTGGTAGGTAAACCTGTAGAAGGACCACCGCGCTGTACGTTCACTACTACCAAAGGCAGTTCGGCGATTACAGCCAGGTTCATAGCTTCACTTTTCAGACAGACTCCCGGTCCGGAAGTAGTCGTAATGGCAAAATTACCAGCAAATGCAGCTCCGACTGCGGATGCACATCCGGCGATCTCATCTTCCGCCTGTACCGTTTTTACTCCCAGTGCTTTGTGCTTGGAGAGTTCCTGTAAGATATCCGTAGCCGGAGTGATGGGGTAAGAGCCCAGATAAAGTGTCAAACCCGCCTTTTCCGCAGCAGCGATAAATCCGTAAGCGGTAGCTTTGTTGCCATTGATATCGGTATACAGACCTTTTTCTTTGGTACCTTTGCTCTCTATTCTATAGGTAGATACAGAGGCGTGCGTATTGGCGCCATAATTGTATCCGTCGTTCAGTACTTTGATATTGGCTTCTGCAATAAGAGGCTTTTTGGCAAACTTCTCTTTGAGCATAGCTTCCGCTATAGAAACCGGACGATTGAAAAGCCAGCATACCAGTCCCAAAGCAAACATATTTTTGCAGCGAAGCATTCCTTTATTGTCCAGTCCCGAGTCTTTCAGGCTCTCTTTACACATAGAAGAGATGGGAGCATCCAGCACTTCATTGCATATACCCAGTTCCTGAAAAGGATTGTCTGTAGCAAATTGTGCTTTTTCCAGATCTTTCTTTCCGAATGAATCCGAATCAATGATAATGACTGCTTGTGGTTTGCAGAATTTATATTGGGTTTTCAGAGCAGCCGGGTTCATTGCTACCAATACGTCGCACAGATCACCGGGCGTGAAAACTTTGTCTGCACCGATGTGCACCTGAAATCCCGATACGCCTGTCAGTGAGCCTTGCGGGGCGCGAATATCAGCGGGATAGTCAGGAAATGTACAGATGTCATTCCCAACCGTGGCCGATACATTTGAGAATATGTTACCGGCCAACTGCATTCCATCGCCGGAGTCGCCCGAAAAACGGACTACTACTCTTTCCAATTCTTTGATCATCATTTCGTCTGCCATAACTATATATTTAATAGAGAGATTCGCAATTTCTTATGTGAAAGCGGCACAAAGGTCGGAAAGTTGGCCGACTTAACAAAATCTTTTTGTACTTATCTGTCATTACAGAGGATATAAATTACTGATTCTTGTAATTTTAATGTCAAAAAGGATATTTCTGATTGATAAATGAAGCCAAATAAATGTATAAGTATACATTTTGATAGTTGAGTCCGGTGTATAAAATATAAAGTTAAGTTTGGTCTGATTGAGGGAATCCGTTATCTTTGCACTTCCGCAGCAAAATCCGAAACTATGGTTTTGCGAACTGTTGATGCGGGAATGTGATTCGGTAAATAGTAAGGAGATAGAAAAGAGACCAATATAAGTCTTGAAATATATCTGGTCCTGTAGTTCAATGGATAGAATAGCGGTTTCCTAAACCGTAGATCCGGGTTCGATTCCCGGCGGGACTACAAAGACGGCGGTGGTAACACTGTCGTCTTTTGTTTTATATTACAGAGATAACATGACTTTTGGAGAAGTTTACAAAGACCGATAAAACAGGAAGTAAAACGGGAAGGTTAATGGCGTATTTATGTAGGGAAATGAGTTATGTAAAAATAAAAATCCCCTCTGATCCAATAAATCAGAGGGGATTTTCTATGATAATTATACGGAAGAATTATTCTTCTGTTTTTACTTCTGTCTTTTTGTTTTTCAGCATCATATATGCAATCGGCGAAGCAACAAAAAGGGAAGAGAGTGTACCAAACACAACTCCAAGAATCATTGCGAATGAGAAACTGCGGATCGATTCGCCACCCAGGATGAAGATACACAACAGTACCAGCAATGTACTCAGTGATGTATTGATTGTACGTGACAGGGTTGTATTCAATGAATCATTGAACAACTGTTTCTTGTCACGTTTCGGATACAAGCCGAAGAACTCACGGATACGGTCGAAGATAACCACTTTGTCATTGATCGAGTATCCGATCGCTGTCAGGATAGCTCCGATAAATGTCTGGTCGATTTCCAGTGAGAACGGCATCCATCCCCAACACAGCGAGTAAATACCTAAGATCATCAGTGTATCACTTGCAAGAGCTGCTACAGAACCTACACTGTAGGCAATGTTACGGAAGCGTAGCAGTATATACAAACCAATAGCAATGAGTGCAAATAGTACAGACCAGATGGCTGCTGTCTTGATATCGTCTGCAATACTCGGACCTACTTTCTGCGAACTGATAATACTTCCTCCTGTATGATTATCACGGTCGATAAATGTTTCCAGAGAGATATTTTCGGTCAGTACCGGTTTGAGAGCATTATACAAATAAGCTTCGATCTCAGAATCCACATTGTTTCCACTTTCGTCAATACGGTAGTTCGTACTGATACGTACGGTACGCTTGTCTGTGCCGATTGCCAATACGCTCACATTTGCATCATCAAATGCACCTGCCAGTAATTCGCGAACCTGTTCAGTCTCTACCGGATTTACAAATTGTACTTTATAGTTGCGTCCACCGGTGAAATCAATTCCCTGGCTCAAACCTCTCACGGCAAGTGAGCCTATAGAGATCACCAGAAATACGCCGATAACGGCCAATGCTTTCTTGCTGTTGCCTATGAAATTGAAATGAGGATTCTTGAACAGGTTTTTAGAAACCGGTGAAGTAAATGTCAGATTGAGCAGCTTGTCTTTATCCAGGAAATGCTCGTATACCATACGGGTCATAAATACCGCAGTAAAGAAAGATACGGCGATACCAATGATCAGGGTCGTAGCAAATCCACGGATCGGTCCTGTACCAAACCAGAACAGGATAATACCTGTGATGATAGAGGTAAGGTTGGAGTCGAAGATTGCCGAGAAGGCATTTGAATATCCATCTGCCAATGCTTTTTTAATTCCTTTTCCACTGCGCAGTTCCTCTTTGATACGTTCGTAGATAAGTACGTTCGCATCTACTGCCATACCCAGTGCCAGCACCATACCGGCAATACCTGCCAGCGTCAGGGCTGCCTGGAAAGAGGCAAGAATACCCAGAGTAAAGAAGAAGTTGATAAGTAGTGCACCGTTTGCGATCATACCAGGTACTACGCCATAGATCACACACATATACACCATCAACAGGATCAAAGCTACTACGAAAGAGTAGAATCCGGCTTTGATAGATTCCTGACCCAGAGAAGGACCAATGATGTCTTCCTGTACAATATTGGCAGGAGCCGGCATCTTACCTGATTTCAGAACGTTTGCAAGGTCCTTGGTCTGTTCAGGGGTGAAACTACCCGTGATCTGAGAACGGCCACCGGTGATCTCTCCCTGTACGTTAGGAGCAGAGTATACCAGATTGTCCAGAACGATAGCAATGGATCTGCCCACATTGTTTTTGGTAAGTTGTGCCCAGCGACGTGCTCCGTCGTTGTTCATTACCATACCTACTGAGGGGCGTCCGTAATTGTCATATTCGTTGTTGGCATCTACGATCACATCTCCTTCCAGAGGAGCTTTTCCATTACGTTCTGTAGACTTGATAGCATACAATTCGTAAAATTGCCCTTTCTGTAGATTTGGATTGTCTGAAGGGGACACACTCCATTTGAGACGCAGGTCTCTTGGAAGTTCATTTGTCACTTCATTTGTTGCCAGCAAGCGATTCACTTCAGCAGTATCTCTGTAGTGAACGTATCCGACTACAGCGCCTTGTGTGTTGCTGAGCCACAGGATAGAAGTCAGAGGGTTTTGTTTACGTGCCAGTGCACGATCTGTCTCCGAAGAAGCAGTTGTTGCAGCAGGTTCTCCTCTCAATACGGCAGCCAGACTATCGGCTACACTGGTAGATGTGGTAGTAGTTGTGGCAACTTCTTCCACTTCTGTTGCCTGAGGAGTGCTGTCTTCTTCCAGAGACATTACCTGACGCAGACGCGCATCTGCCATTTGCAGGTAAGGAGCGATTTCACTTCCGTGGTACGTTTCCCAGAATTCCAGATTGGCCGATCCCTGAAGAAGTTTTCTCACACGTTCCGGCTCTTTGATACCCGGAAGTTCCACCATGATACGACCCATACGGTCTTCTAGACTCTGAATGTTGGGCTGTACCACACCGAAACGGTCGATACGTGTACGAAGTACATTGTATGAGTTGTCGATTGCAGCTTTGACTTCCGCGCGCAATACTTTTTCTACATCCGAGTTTGAAGTCTTCTGGTTTACTTTGTCTTTGAGTTGTTGTGTTGCGAAAAGTTCAGACAACTGGCCATTGGGTACCAGACGAAGATACTCCCGGACAAACAGCGTAATAAAGTCTTCCTGGCTGTTTTTTACCAGATTGGTCGCACTGGTTACTGCCTCATTGAAAGCCGGGTCCTGCTTGTTATCCGCCAACGTCCTGATGATGTCGGGAACAGATACTTCAAGGATAACGTTCATCCCGCCTTTCAGGTCGAGACCCAGTCCGATTTCCATTTCCTGTGCCTGTCTGAGCGTATAAATACCCAACCACACTTTCTCATTAGAGAGAGAGTCGAGGTATTCCTGTTCTACCTTCGGATCTCCTTTGGCATATTCCCGAGCTTTTTTATTGTAGTAGCTGGTAACCGCAGTGAATGAAAGATAAAACAAGCAAACCAGGGTGAGTAATATCGCAAAAACCTTTACAAATCCTTTGTTTTGCATTTTACTTTAAATTTATATTGTTTGTTTTTAATTAGATTCAAGTGTGCATACAGGGCTGCAAATATAGCTTTTTTTTCACAT
>DALZBD010000289.1:0-5652 GCA_031977515.1 Bacteroides sp.
AATTATACATATCATACACAGCACAAAGCCAGATATAGCTTCAGCCTCTGACGCAAGTTCAGGCAAAAGAGGGAACTGCTCCTGGACCCGGTCCCTTCTTCAGACGCATACCAATTTAGACGTACACCGGTGAAGACGCAAATATCCGTCTCTACATTTATTCACAATTATCATCATAAAAAAAAGAACCGAACCAAACCAAACTCTGTAGAGACGCATATTTGCATCTGAATGATTGTCCGTCTGAATCAGTATACATTTAAATAGGTATACCACTCTTTCAGCCAGTTTCTGATATACCTGCTTATTATAAAAATATGCCCCAATCATATGCCCCACATCCGTGCAAACATAAAAAAATTCTTACTTCTCCTCCTCATAGCAGGAGCGCAGAGTTGTATACGAGAAGGGATCTCAGACTGTGATCAGAGGCTTTACATATACTTTACACCCGAAAATGTAAAACACAATTATCCTCAACTTGTGCAGACCGTAGACCTCTACTTTTACGACGAACAAGGCAACCTTGCAGCCACCCGCAATTATAACAAAAACGAATTGTATACAGAACACAAAGCTGCTATTGTAGACGACTTGCCTATTGGCAGATACACTCTTATGTCCATTATCAACAATGTAGAAACTTATCAGACTACAGGAGAACAACAACTCCACACCCTGCAAAGCAACCTGCGGGAAAAAGAAATAAAAGAAACGCTTGTCGACTTCTTTTCGGGAACCATAGAGCTTATAGTGACTCCGAGCATCACCTCGCAAAGAATAGAAAAAACAATCATCAAACACAACAACAATATACATCTCGAAATCCAATTCGATGATGACTACGAACTGCCTCAGCAGACAACCCTGAATACCTACATAGCAGGTAATAACGGAGCCTATCACTATCAAAGTGGCACCTGCCTTTCTGATAGTTACACCACATACCTGCCCCATCATATAGAAAATAACCCGGACGGAATACCCATAAAAGCCGATTTCACCACCATGCGAATCTGGCGAAACTCCGACCTCACCCTATACTTTCAGGAACAACATCCTACCCAGGGCATAGTGCGAACCCTCCGTCTCAACATCGCTGACGAGCTTGCCCGGGTAGTAAACGACCAGAACCAACCTCTATACGATACAGACCAGAAACTCTCATACCACGACGAGTATAACATCCGTATCACTCTCGGTCCCCAGCTCATCCTTTTACAACTCGTCATAAACGATTGGACAGTAATAGGAGGAGATATAAACGTATAAACCCACAAAACCCAAACCATATGAAAATCAAATATATCATACTTACTGCTATCCTGCTGACAGGGATTCTATCCTGCACACGCTCCGACCACGACGGTCCATCCGCACATGGTGAGCAGGAAATAGAACTGACGATCCTCACCTTTCGCCCCACCTCACGAGCCATCGTGCCTGATCCCGGAATACCCAGAGAAAGACAAATCGACCAACTCGACCTGCTGATATTCAAAGACAACAAATATCAATACAGCAGGCAGGCTTTCAATATCTCTGGAAATACCTACAAAGCCAATCTCAAAGTAGACAATGCTGTCCTTACCGCATATGTCTTTGCCAACAGCCGTGCCCAACTTGAAACATGGGAAGCATCCGGCACACAGGAAGATAAGTCCTGGGAATCGGTACAGGAAGAACTCATCGACCTCAACCCCTCACGATTGGTATCCAATCAGGGAGAAATACTTCCTATGTGGGGTAAAACCTCCGGCAACGTATCTGAAACACAAGTCAGCGGCTGGGGTAATGTACAGATGCTACGTTCGGTAGCATCTGTAGACGCATATATAGAAGAAAGCGCTGCTACCGACAAATTTATTCTCACCGATGCACACCTTTACTATGCTCCCGACTGCGGATACTATGCCCCGAAACCCGCCGGAGATAGCTACCAGCTTACCTCTCCTCCCGGAATGCAAACAATTCTCAACACCCTCCGGGCAAGCGGCATAACTATTGCTCCTGGGACTAATTCATCCGGCATATCCGTTACCAAACAAGCCATAGCCAACCAGCTATACCTCTATGATAATGATATATCCGATCTCAATCATTCACCCACTACACCTCCTATACGTAAGTATACCCGACTCATTCTCGCCGGATACTACGACCAACCCACCCCCGATCCCGATCCTATAACCGATGAAGACAGACGGATAAAGACCTATTATCCCCTCGATTTCGTTGATGAAAATGGTCAGTTCCATGACATCAAACGCAACTACAAATACGTATTCAACATCACAAGTGTACACGGTCCGGGATACGGCTCTCTCGAACAAGCCGCTGACGAGTATCCTATTAACATGGATGTAGAGATCATTGAATGGAACCGCCAGGACGAACACATCGGCGTTCAGGGAAAATATTATCTCTCCATGCAACGCCGCGATGCCCGGCTATGGTCCAAAGCGGGAGCTACTGATCATCTGAAACTCACTTACGAGATTCTGGACAACACCCCCGGAGAATCCTTCTACATTGCCTTTACTACCGATCAAAACGGTACGCAGATCCCCCCCACAAGCACAAGCCCGTGGTCAGACGTCATACAGAATGATTATTTCAAAGTCACCCTTATACACGACACAGATACCAACACCGCAGATTTCATTGTAGAAGCCCTGGAGGATCACACTCTCGGTCACGATACCGATAGAGTCGAAATACGCTTCCGCGATCTCCGGTTCTATATCACTATCACCCAATACGACGACCGATACGGCGACTGGGAAGATGGAGGTAATCAGAATGAAGAATTAGAATAGAATTAACCCTTATAAAAACCACGATCATGTCAAACAAACAAAATACCCTTTGGACCGTTATACTGGCAATTGCATTGGTTTTTAACTCATGCATCCATGAAAACGATGTGCCTTCACCGCACACGAAAGACAATATCATCCGTGTTACATTCACCTTGCCGGCAAGCGAAGCAAGTACCCGTTCTGTTCCCGCACAACCCGGAGAAAATAAAATCAACGATCTCACCCTGCTGTTCTTCGAGCACACGACTAATGGCACCGGTTCCTATAAAGCCTATTACAGAGTGCCTCAGCAGGATATACCTGCAGAAGGAGATATGTACGGAGATCTCAACAATCTCTTTGATCTGGAGATTATATTCCATAGCGGTAGTAACCTCACACTATCCGAAGCATATAGCTTATTGGTATTCGCAAATCTCGGCAACGAAAATTATTTCGAAAATATATACGACGAGCTTAAGTTTGATGATTTTATCCATAGCATCTCCCAAATGGACCAGAATGAGGTCTGCAGAACAATGAGGATGCAAGTCAGTGGAGTAGGGGCTACTGTGGAAAAACAATATGATAATAGTCAGAAAGTAGACCCCGAAAACCTACCCATGAGCGCAACTGCCACAAAAGCAGCCAACTCTGCCAATATAGATTGTAAACTCATCAGAGCCGTTGTACGATACGATGTTATCAACAAAGCTACTAACTACACGCTCGTATCCGCATCTATCTGGAACGCATTTCCATACGGTTATGTTTTTGAAAATACCCCTGTCGATTATTCGTATAGCCGCCTGAAAAGATATTACGGGTTGAGAGATGAGCAAAACGGACTGGGAGACATATACGGTGGTCTCTACTCCTTTGAAAATGTCAATACCAACCCTACGCAAAAAGACGAAAAAACAACCTGTCTTATACTCGGACTGATTGACGAAAACAATCAGCAGGATGGTATTTCCTATTATCGTGTCAATATCAACCCCAAAGTGACCGGACAGTATCTGATTCGCAATAACGTATACCAGATCACTATATCCGCTGTCAACGGCAAAGGAGCTCCCAACGAACCGGATGCCTACAATAGCGACAAAGTACTTATTGACACCTCTATCAACTCCTGGGACCGTGATGAAGACGGACTCATTGTCCGCAACGAAACCCACATGATGGCGATTCCCACCAAACGAACCTATTTTGGACCCGAAGCCGCCGAAGGGCACTATTTCATTTACACCATGGGTGAAGGAACACTTACCATGTCCATCCTCTCCATGCCCGAAGGCATGGAAGCCATACTCAATGGAAACAATCTCGAAGTCAAAGTAACCCAATTCCCGGGAGATAAAAGAACCGGAGCCGTCAGGTTCAACTTCGCCGGACTGACCGCAGTCATGGAAATTATCCAGACGGGTGAAACCAGCAAAACACTTAAACTGAGTCATACACAAGTCGGTAGCTGGCCTGCCGGTACACAATGGGTAGATCGGATGGGAGAAAACCCGGTCGAGGTGGAAAGCTCCGGCCCATGGACAGCAGAAATCTATAACGGTAACTTCTCCTTCGCCAACGGACAAACTCAAATCTACCGTTACGGAGACAATGGAGATAAAATAGAGAATGTATACAACACCGCCGTAAATTCCAATCCCGCCATGCGGCACTCCTTCATACTCGTAACCCTCGACGCAGACCCTGAAAACTACCGCAATGTGATCGTACTCACTCAACTCGGAAGCGGTACATTCAGCATAGAACCAAATAACAGTCTCATAGGCTTCAACGAAGATGGAACCCTGTATACAGCCACTAATACCTATACCGTATACACCAGTGATGAAGACGATACATGGACAGCGGAAATAACGGGTGCAAACGCCTCTGCCTTCTCCATTACCTTCGAAGGTACCCTCGAAAGCGGCAAGGTCAAAGGTCAGGGCAAATTCACGATCACCGCTCCCGGAGATAATTTCGACGGAGAACTTCAGGCCAAAGTCACCGTCACCCATAACGACATCAACCAGCAAGAAATTTCCCTACATAAAGATACTTATAGTTTCGGTCTGAGCCATACCCAACTTGCCATGGATGCAGCAGGAGGAGAAACAGTTCCGGTTACAGTAAACTGCACCAAAGCCACCACCACATGGAGTGCTACGATCCAAAGCAATATGTCCGCGCCAAACATGCAACCTTTCCTTGTCAACTCCAGCGGTCAGAAGGTAACTTCGCTTGCCAATCAGCCCGTAGAAACATCCTTCAGGGTGTGGATGCCTCCTGTTACCAGCCAATTGAGTGAACAGGCCAAGGCTACTGTCACAGTCACCCTTGACAACGGCAAACAGCTTATACTTACCGTAACCCAGGACTTGTTTACTCCTGTAAAAATCTATGCACAAACCGTGAGAAAGGCATACTATGGAAGTTGGGCAGAAAATAATAAAAATAATATCAATTACACAACTTTTGGTCAGTGGGCAAACGAAATGATAAACCCCGCTAACTTCGGCCCAAGTGGAACTGTGTATGCCCAATCTGTGATTGATATTAGCAGAGGATCGTATGATATGATTGTCCTCGGAAGTGATAACATCAGACCACGTATATTTAATATGAATGGTGTAATCTACTACGCTGGTATGTTCAGTTACTCAGAAATACGCCAAGATCCGAATACTGTATTTGTTGCCAGTACATGGGAAGCTGGCCAGAGACCTTTCTATTATTTAAACCTCGAAAGTGAATATACCATAAGTTTTGGTGTAGTACAGTGTCCACAACATTATCCGAGAAAAGTGATTACCAACGATCCGGAGATCACCGCTACTGAACTTTA